>JAGWRJ010000793.1 GCA_028869725.1 Alphaproteobacteria bacterium
ACGAAGTGCGGCACGGCGTTCGAGAGAAAGGCGCCGCCGAAGAAGTAGGAAACGATATCAAGCCACGTCATATTCAGGGGCTCCTTGTTGCGAGCAGATCGATGACGTCTTGAGCTGTGCCCGTTTCGCCCAGCCTCGGAAAGACATTCTTGATGCTGTAGTCATGCGCCTCGGGGCGCGAGTCCGTCATGGCGTCGAGGGCTAGGGTGACATTGAAGCCGTGCTCATACGCCTGACGCGCGGTCGCCTCGACGCCAGTCCCAGTGGCGACACCGGTGATGACGACTTGGGTGACGTCCAGCGCCTTCAGCTGCGCTTCGAGATCCGTATTGGCGAACGCACCCCAGGTTCGCTTCGTCACGACGATATCGTTGAGTTGCTGATCGAGTTCGGGGATGAAATCAGTCCACCCCGCCGGGAAAGGTCCGCTGTGAGGCCGCCGCTCGGTTCGACCCGGTGCTACTCCGGCGACGTTGACAAGGACAACCGGCAGGCCTTGTTCGCGAAACGCATCGAGCAGTGCACGTGAACGATCGACGATCCCGTCGATCGGATGAATGAAAGGGGAACCTACGATGCCTTTTTGCAGGTCAACGATGATAAGGGCAGTGTTCGGGTCAAGCGTGGTTATGGACATGTCATTTTCTGAAGGGGCGTGGGGTTGGCTCAGAAGTCGGCGAGGCGCTGTAGCAGTTGGACCGCCGCCATGAGCTGGCTTTGGTCATGGGGAGATAGTTGCGCTTGGAGGGCACGGACGAGCCAGTCTTGCTTGGCAGCCCGACTCGCCTTGAGATGTTTCCGGAAGATTGGTGTTAGGTCTATTAGTGTCTGCCGGCCATCTGCCGGGTCAGGCGTACCACCGATGGCTCCCATCGCCTCCAGGCCGGCCACAGTGGTGCGCATGGACTGCGGACGCACACTTTCTGCGCGGGCGAGAGCGGATACGGTTGCGGGTCCGTCGCGATCCAGACGAAGGAGAACCGACTTCTGAGCGGAGGTGAAGTCACCCGGATGCGCCTGCTCCCGCAGCCGTCGGACCAGTTTGCCCAAGGTAATGCGCAGTTCGTCCGCAAGAGCGGCCAACTCGGGGGGCTGGGGCACGTTTGCTTGAGTGACCATGAAGCGATGATAGACGAGATGCAGGTAAACTGTACAGTGAAACTGTGTAACGCAAACCTGAACGTCACGTCCTGCCAAGATCATTACTGGTTATTCGCGACCGTGAGGCATTTGCGCGTTGAATGCCGCAATAGCCGCAGCCGGGTGCAAACCGTCAGCAATGCTTTGGAGTGGATGGATTGGCAGGAGGCGATCGTGTCCACGTGGCATCAGGGCATGCCGCTACCTACCGCGCACGGACTCTCAGTAATGGCCGACCACGCGGAAAAGGTGATGGAGAAGTCTTTCTTCCCAGAATGACGGAGCCAAGCGTTTCGTCAGTGACGCTTCGTTCGATCCATACGCTGGCGTCAGCGCTCGGTCCACTCGATTTCCGGTGGAGGATTCGATTGTTCCTCCAAATCGAGCACTCTCCTGAGTCGTGCCTCGAGCGCTGCAGCGAGCGCCAAGGCGTCATTGAAAGCGTCCGCCGGATCCCGCACGAGTACGGACTCCAGCGCTGATCGGGTCCACATTAGCTTCCTCACGTGGTCAAGCCCTATGTGCGTGGGGCTCAGGACTTGGCGTGTGCCTGCAGACGGTGCGGAAGTGGCTGGCGGAGTGCTCGGAGGGTGCCGATATGTGCGCCGATTAGGTAGGCGCGATGCGATTCCGATCCGAGCTAGTGCCATGGTTTATGGCGCTTGATGCCATAGCTGCCTATATGGCATGATACGCCATATGAAGGCTGTGCTCGCGTACCACGACAAGCAAGTGCTGCCCGATGGGACCCTCGTGGAGATGAAGATCTGGGAGGTCCCGAAGCCCGTGGCCGGCAGCGGTCATAGACTCAAGTACAGCCTGTTCTACGGACGGAAGGGCGAGCGAATCGTCAGCTACGACAATGAGCGCGGTAAGGGAGATCATCGGCATATCCGAGGCA
>JAGWRJ010000794.1 GCA_028869725.1 Alphaproteobacteria bacterium
CACATTTTGTGCGACAGGTCCCCCACGGCGATACACATGAGCGTTATGTTTGCGGCCAATGCGGGCACATTCATTACACAAATCCGAAAATTGTGGTCGGCGCGGTAGTTACCTATCAGGATAAAATTTTGCTCTGTCGTCGCGCAATTGCGCCACGCCACGGTTACTGGACCTTACCTGCAGGTTTTCTTGAGGAGCATGAGACGCCCCTGGATGGTGCGCGGCGCGAAGCGCGCGAGGAGGCCTGCTGCGAGATCGTGATCAGCGCTCTTTTGGCCGTCTATTCCGTGCCTCATATCAGCCAGGTCCAGCTCTTCTACTGCGCGCACTTAACGAGCCCCAAATTTGCTCCAGGCCCTGAAAGCCTGGATACCCAGCTGTTTTCCTGGTCGCAAATCCCCTGGTCCGAACTTGCATTTCCGAGTGTACGCTGGGCACTGGAGCATTGGCGCGCGGTTCAGGGAGCGGCTGTATTCGCTCCATTCACGAATCCGTCTTAGACCCGTCCTTCACAATCTGGTGACGCAGAACCAGAGGGGTTTGGGCGATAGCGAAGAGAAAGATGAGAGGCAGAATGGCGAAGACCTTGAAGTCTACCCAGATGGCGGTCGAGGTATTGCGCCAGACGGCTTCGTTCAGTCCTGCAAGAGCGAGAAAGAATAATCCCCACCTCCAGGTTAATGCCCGCCAGCCAGCATCATCCAGTTCGAAGGCTTGCGCAAATACCATGCGCAGAAAGTGACGCTCAAACTTGAGCCCGCCCAGCAAAAGAAGTCCAAAAAACGCATAAAGAATTGTCGGCTTCATTTTTATGAATGCGGCGTCCTTGAAGATCAGGGTCAACGATCCGAAGATCAGTACCAGCACCGCTGTAAACAGGGGCATGACCGCAAGCTTCTTCTCAAGCCACCAGATTGCACCAAGCGAAAGAAGTGTCGTGGCCATGAAGACTGCCGTGGCGACGAAAATTCCAGCAAACTTGTAGGTGACGAAAAACAGGATCAGTGGCCCCAGATCACTCAGGATCCGTGCCAGCGGCATCTGCGGGGCGGTGGGGGTGACCTCCGGACGTGGCTGCCTGTCGCTCATTTGGCCCCTGTCAAAGCATCTGCAAAGGCCTTGGCGGAAAACGGCTGCAGATCGTCGGCGCCTTCACCGACACCGATAAAGTGGACCGGAACGGCAAATCGGTCTGCCAGGGCGACAAGAATGCCGCCTTTGGCGGTGCCGTCCAGCTTGGTCATGATCAGCCCCGAAAGCGGTACCACGCTTTTGAAGGCCTCAACCTGGGAGAGTGCATTCTGTCCGGTGGTCGCGTCCAGGACAAGGAGCACGGCATGGGGTGCTGTGGCGTCCAGCTTTCGGATCACGCGCACGATCTTTTCCAACTCGGCCATTAATCCGGCTTTGTTCTGCAACCGGCCGGCCGTGTCGATCAAAACCACGTCCGCGCCCTTTTGTTTGGCGCGCTGAATGGCATCGAATGCCAGCCCCGCTGCGTCAGCACCGGCCGCGCGGGCAACGACTTCAGCCCCGGTGCGGGCTCCCCACACCTGCAATTGTTCGATGGCTGCAGCACGGAATGTGTCCCCGGCGGCGAGTACCACGTCGGCGCCCTCCTCGCGCAGTCGCTTGGCGAGTTTGCCGATGGTCGTCGTTTTTCCAGTTCCATTGACACCTGCCACCAGCACCACGAACGGAGCTCGATCGGCATCGACGCGAAACGGCTTCTCGACTGCAGTCAGAACCTTGGTGATTTCGTCCGACAACACACGCCGCAGTTCGGCTTCGGAGATCTCGCGATCGTAACGGCCTTTGGCAACGGCTGCGGCAATCCGTCCTGCAAGTCCGGCGCCCAAATCCGCCCTGATGAGCGCCTCTTCGAGCTCTGCGAGGGTCTGGGCATCCAGACGGCTCTTGGTAAACACGCCGCTCAGGCTTTCGCCCAGCGACCCGGTTGAGCGGGAAAGTCCTTGCTTGAGCCTGTCCGCCCAGCTGGGCGGCGGCGGGGCTTCTCCAAATGTTCTCACGGCGTGCCTGTCAAATGCTGGTCGCCATGGCCGGAAATCGTCAGCGTCAGAAATGTTCCGGGTTTGGCGTCACCAGGAAATTGCACCGGGGCAAAGCAGCGCGTCCGTCCCACGCCACTGTGCTCGACAAGAATTTCCTGCCGGCTGCCCCGGAGATGTTCGAAATGTTTCCTTCGCATCTGGTCGCCGAGCGCACGCAAGGCCGCTGCGCGCTGCTTGATGAGAGGTCGGGAGAGCTGTGGCATGCGGGCAGCAGGTGTTCCTGGACGCGGGCTGAACGGGAATACATGCAGATAGGTTAGCCCGGCCTCTTCGACAAGGTCGCGGGTATTGGCGGCCATGGCCTCGCTTTCGGTTGGAAAGCCCGTGATCAGATCGGCGCCGAAGACCGCGTCAGGCCGCAGCTGACGTACCCGCGTGCAGAAATCAATGGTGTGATGCCGCAAGTGACGTCGTTTCATGCGTTTGAGAATGAGATCATCACCGGCCTGAACCGACAGATGAAAATGCGGCATCAGCCGGTCTTCATCGGCGATGGCCTGCCACAGCGCGTCATCGACCTCAATGGAATCGATCGAAGATAGTCTGAGGCGGCGAAGTTGTGGAATCTGCGCAAGAAGCTTGCGTACCAGCTGCCCCAGAGACGGCTGCCCGGGAAGGTCCGCGCCATAAGCGGTGAGATCGACACCGGTCAGCACAACCTCGGCAAAACCGCTGTCTACCAGCCGTCGTGTCTGGGATATCACTTCTCCCATGCCGACGCTGCGTGAATTGCCCCTGCCAAAGGGTATGATGCAGAAGGTGCAGCGATGATCACAGCCATTCTGAATCTGGACAAAGGCACGGGCGCGGTCCTTGAAGCCATCGATAAATTGGGGAGCGGTTTCGCGGACGCTCATGATATCGTTGACGCGCACACGCTCACCGATGCCGAATTCGTATGACGGCTCCTGCAATTTCTCCGCATTGCCCAGGACGAGATCAACCTCGCTCATGGCCGCAAAGCGCGCTGGTTCGACCTGCGCGGCGCAACCGGTGACAATGATTCTGGCATCGGGATGCTCACGCTTGGCCTTGCGGATGGCCTGCAGTGACTGGCGCACGGCCTCTGCCGTGACCGCACAGGTGTTGAATATGATTGTCCCATCGAGCCCGCGGCCATCAACATGATGGCGTATCACTTCGGCTTCATAGGCATTGAGCCGGCAGCCAAAGCTGACGATCCGGTTCGTGCCAGGAGCGTCGCTCATGGCTGGGCCTCGAGCGGGATATCTCCAGAATAGACGTGGCGGACAGGGCCGCTCATCACGACATGGTCGTCGCTGCGCCAGAGGATGCGGAGGCGTCCTCCATCCAGTTCCACATCAAGATTGCGCTCGGCAATCCCGTTACGGACAGCTGCAACGGCGCTGGCGCAAGCACCTGTACCGCACGCCTGGGTAATGCCGACACCACGTTCCCACACACGCATACGCAACAGCGTGCGCGATATCACCTGCACGAATTCGACATTGGTGCGTGCTGGGAACAGCGGGTGATGTTCGATTGCCCGACCAAGTTCAGCGACTGCAACTGTGCCTAGGTCGGAAACGAACACTACGCAATGCGGGTTGCCCATGGAGACCGCACTTGCCCTGATGTGGCTGCCTTGGACCTCGAGATCGAGGTCCTGCGTGTTGCAGGCCCGGGCGAGGGGGATATCACGCCAGTCCAGATGGGGAGGCCCCATGTCGACGGCAATAGCGCCGGCATCGGCAGGCATGCACCGAAGCGGGCCACCCGCCGTGTTCAGGCGAATGCTCTGGCACCTGGCTTCGGCCAGCAGGAGCGCGCCCACACAGCGCGCCGCATTGCCGCAGCTTTCGACCTCGCTGCCATCGGCGTTAAAGATGCGCATCGTGGCGTCGGCCCCATCGGCCGGGTCAATGACGATCACCTGATCACAGCCAATACCGGTGCGCCGGTCGGCAATAGCCCGAACCTGCCCAGCAGTCAGTGGCACGGGGTGGTGACGCGCGTCGAACACGACGAAATCGTTGCCAAGGCCATGCATTTTGAGGAATGCCGTCATGGCCTGGCTTATAGAGACTCGGTCAGGTTCTCGCCAGACCATATGTTCTGGCCGCCGGGGCTACTGGCGGCGCACCGGATTGGGAGTTGCACGCGCAATGGGTACCACGGAACTGGCCGACGAATGGGCATGGCTGGAAGAAATCCAGGGCCAGAAGGCCCTCGACTGGGTACAGGCGCAAAATGCGCAGACCCTTGGCCTGCTGGCAGGATTGCCCCGCTATCGCGAGGATTACGCGCGCGCCCTGGCCGTGCTCGATGCCTCCGACCGAATTCCCCTGAGTGAACTTGATGGTGGCCACGCGTACAATCTTTGGCAGGACGAGATCCACCTCCGCGGTCTTTGGCGCCAGGTAGGAACGGCAGACTATGCGCAGGCGATGCCACCCTGGCAGCTGCTGCTGGATATCGATGCGCTTGCTGCGCGCGAAAACGAAAACTGGGTGTTCAAGGGAGCGAGCCTTGCGCCTTTATGCAATCGTGCTCTGGTCAGCCTGTCTCGGGGCGGCGGCGATGCAGTTGTGGTCCGCGAGTTCGATATTGCCGCGCGTACGTTCCTCGATGCGGGCTTTTACCTGCCGGAAGCCAAGAGCACAGCTGTTTACCTCAATGAGGACGCAATCCTCTTTGCCAGTGATTTTGGCACAGGTTCTCTGACGCGCTCGGGCTATCCGCGTATCGTGAAATTGTGGCGGCGGGATCAGGGGCTTGCGCATGCATCCGTTGTGTACGCAGGTGAAAGCAGGGACGTCCTCGTTGCCCCTGTGGTCTTTCATGCTCCCCAAAGTTCGTGTGCACTGATCGTGCGCGCGACGTCATTTTTTGAGAACGAATATCATCTGATCTCTGATGATCTTGCCACTCACAGGGTATCGCTGCCGTCCACGGCTGAACTGCAGGCTGTGCTGGGCGACTGGCTCATCGTCAAGCTCCGCGAGGGATGGCGGCATGGATCGGCGCAATATCCCCTGGGCGCACTGATCGGCGTGCGCCTTGCGCCACCGCATAAGTCCGCGGCGATTGACCAGATCTTGCTTCTGGATGCGCCTGGTCCGCGCGCCGCCGTGGCAGACGTGCGCGCGACCGCCGAGGCAGTCTATGTCGTCAGGCTTGAGAACGTGACCAGCAGTGTGCTGCGCTTCGACTACGGTCCGGCGGGCTGGCGCAGACAGCAGCTGCAGCTGCCGGACGGTGGCACGGTGCATATTGCTGCGGCCGACGGGCAAGGCCAGGATGTCCAGTTTCTGTTTGAATCCTATCTTGTTCCACCAACGCTTTACGGTTTTGACGGCACCGGCGCGCCGCGGCCGCTCAAATCTCTGCCGGCTCGCTTTGACGCCACCGACCTTGTGACCGACGCGTTCGAGGCCAGGTCGGCGGATGGTACCATGGTGCCATATTTCGTTACCCACGACCGCAAACGGACGCAGCCGGGGCCGACTATTCTTTACGGCTATGGCGGGTTCGAGGTTGCGCTGCTGCCCGCCTATTCGGCACTGGCAGGGATGCTGTGGCTCAGTGCAGGAGGCAGCTATGTCGTGGCCAATATCCGCGGAGGCGGCGAGTTCGGACCTGCCTGGCACGACGCTGCACGCAAGGCCAATCGCCAGCGTGCCTTTGACGATTTTGCTGCCGTCGCCCGTGATCTGGTAGCCCGTGGCTTCTGCAGGCCCGATCAGCTCGGGGTGATGGGTGGGTCCAATGGGGGGCTCCTCGTTGCCACGCTCATGACCCAACACCCCGAACTGATCGGGGCAGTGGTGTGTCAGGTGCCTCTGCTCGACATGATGGCATACATGCACATCGGCGCGGGTGCCTCGTGGGAGGCCGAATATGGCGATCCGGAGGATCCCCAGTTGCGGCCTGTTCTGGAGGGGTATTCACCTTACCAGAACGTACGCAGGCAGGCGGAATATCCTCCGGTTCTCTTCCTGACCGCCACCTCGGATGATCGGGTGACGCCGGTACATGCGAGAAAAATGGCTGCCCGCATGCAGGCTCAGGGCCACCGTGTGTGGTTTTACGAGAATACGGAGGGCGGTCACGCCGCCGCTGCTGACCACCGTCAGGCCGCTGAAATGTGGGCCTTGAGTTATACCTGGCTCAAGCAGCAGCTCCGCCTGCCATTGTAAATCCTGCGTTATGCGGGTGGCAGCCGGCTTGACCGGACGCATCGGTCCTTCTCAAATCGCGGCGCTTTGCGCGCGAGGGAGAATGAAACGTGCGAATTCGGACACTGATG
>JAGWRJ010000795.1 GCA_028869725.1 Alphaproteobacteria bacterium
AGGCTATCCGCTTTCCCGTCACCGATGTGCGCGTGTTCAAGGGTCGTGAGTCGACGGGTGTGCGTGGGATCCGCCTGGCAGAGGGCGATCACGTCGTCAGCCTCGGGCTCTTGCATCACAGCGATGCCACCAGTGCCGAGGCGAGGGCTTATCTCAAACAGGCCAGCGCGGCGCGACGGGCGGCGGGCGAAGAGACCGAGACGGCGCTCGAGGAAATCCCCGAGGACGCCGAAGAAGGAGGCGAAGAGGCCACACTTTCGCCCGAACGCTACGCGGCCTTGGGGGCACGTGAGCAATTCGTGTTCGCGGTGTCGGAAAACGGCTTCGGCAAGCGCACCAGCTCGTACGAATATCGCGTCACGGGGCGGGGTGGTTCCGGAATTGTGGCCATGGGCATGGGACGCAAGAACCGCGTGCTGATCGCCGCCTTCCCCGTGGAGGATAGCGATGAGCTGATGCTGATCAGCGATCGCGGCCAGATCATACGCGTCGCGGTACGCTCGATTTCCTGTCAGGGGCGGGCCGCACAGGGGGTGACCGTATTCCGTCTGGAAGACGGGGAGCGGGTGGTGTCGGTCGAACGCATCGCGGAAAGCTCGAATGGCGACGGCGACGGCGAAGGCGACTAGATAGGGGGAACGTCATGGGCAAGCGGATTGGACTTTATCCGGGGACATTCGACCCCCTGACGTTGGGCCATCTCGACATCATCAAGCGTGCCATCAAGCTTGTCGACCATCTGGTCATCGGCGTTGCGACCAATGCATCCAAATCGCCGATGTTCTCGCTGGAAGAGCGTCTCGAAATCCTGCGCCATGAATGTGCGCCGCTGGAGCGCGAGGGACGGGCCACGATCACGGCCGAAAAATTCGAGACCCTGCTGATCAAGTTCGCCGAACATGTGGGGGCGAACGTGATCGTGCGCGGCTTGCGGGCGGTCTCGGATTTCGAATACGAGTTCCAGATGGTTGGCATGAACCAGCGCCTCAATCCCGAGATCGAAACCGTATTTCTGATGGCCGACCCGCGCCATCAGGCCATCGCCTCGCGTCTTGTCAAAGAGATCGCCATGCTCGGCGGCGACGTGTCTGCTTTTCTCAGTCCTTATGTCGCCGAGTTGCTTGTCAAACGTTGTGCCGAAAGGAAGTCCTAAATGGCCGCCACTGCGGAAAATGCTCTCGTACTTACGCTCAAATCCGGTGATGTGGTCATTGCCCTGCGGCCGGATCTGGCGCCCAATCATGTCGCACGGATCAAAAAGCTGGCCAATGAAGGCTTTTATGACGGCATCGTTTTTCATCGCGTGATTCCTGGCTTCATGGCCCAAACCGGAGATCCCACGGGCACTGGCTCTGGAGGCTCCGAAGAGCCGGATCTTGATGCCGAGTTCTCAAACGAGAAGCATGTGCGCGGGACCTGCTCGATGGCACGGACATCCGATCCCAACAGTGCCAACAGTCAGTTCTTCATCTGCTTCGAAGATGCGCCCTGGCTCGACCGTCAATATACGGTCTGGGGGACGGTGACGTCGGGCATGGAGCATGTCGATGCCATCAAGAAGGGTGACGAGCGTTCTGGAGCGGTGAAGGGCGAACCTGACCGTATCATCCGCATGCGTGTCTCGGCCTGAAGCGGCGAAGAACTGGCGCTTGGGTCTGGCTGGACGGCTGGGGCAACGAGCTCAGGAGATCATCAATCGTGCTGCCACGAGCTCTTTGCTTGCGTCTGACGCCGCGGCGCGGGACTTTACCCAGGGCCGCGCTACCATTGCTGATCGGACTGAGCCTTGCCGGCTGTACTCATCTGCAACGGCTGACCGGTGACGACTTTAATGCCGCAGGTGTTCCCGACGTGGTCTATGCGCGGATCGTGCAGCATTGTGGCCTCCACGCTGCGGTGACACAGAACGAGATCGGCAACGCCAACCCGACCTACACCTACAACCGCATTTTTGCGCGCTGCATGCACCAGCACGGCTTTGCCGCGGAGCACTCCTATACGCTGGGTCTGTTCTAAGGCGTCAAAGGTCCACGCCGAGAGGCGCAGTGAACTCGGGGCTTTCGACTTCGCCGGTATTGCGGGTGTCGGCGGGCTCAAAAATGAGGACATGGGCCTCTTCATCGGCCGCGGTGCGGTGTTCGATGCCGCGCGGCACCACCGTCATGTCGCCGGGTCCGAGCTCAAGGCAGCGGTCGCGGTATTCCACGCGAAAGCGACCCCGCCAGACCAGGAACATCTCGTCGGCGTCCGCATGGCGATGCCAGGGGAACACGCCTTGGACCTTGACGAGCTTGACCTCCTGGCCATTGAGGGCAGCGACCCGCTTGGGCCGCCAATGCTCTGAAAAGAGTGCGAATTTGCTGTCGATGTTGATGGGGTTCACGGAACAGGTCACGGTTGGAGGGTGGCGAATTCGTCGGCGTGAGCCCACCGTGCTTGCCCGTGCAAGGCTCAAGGCTGCCTGAAGTTGCAGCCTCGATCGGCCGGAAGGCCCTTCTAGCGGTAGCGTCCCAGAAACAGTTCCGGCAGCGGGCTGACGAGACAGAGGCCGGCCAGGAGGCCATAGCCGATCAGGCCCCAGCCGGCAGGGCCCAGTGCCAAAAGGCCGGTACCGTAGGCGAAGCTGGCGAGCGCGCCCAGCAAAAACAATGGGGTTAGCAGATAAGACTGCAGCCTGCCGCAGCGCATGGCGTTGACGAGACTGCCCGCGGCCATGAGGACGCAGCCGCCGGTCCACACCCAGGTGCGCACGTCAATACCGACCTCGGAATAGCCGGTGGCGGCGATGGCAAAGATGGGAAGCCAGAAGATCGCAGCGGCAAGGGCCCGGTTCGCCAGGATATCCAGCGGGTGGACCCGGGTGTCCATCTGAACGCGCAACCGCCATCTACGTCTGAAGCGCATGCGTTGGCCTCCTTCCGCCCGCGCCTGCTGATATCGTGAGGTTGACCCCAGCGGGTTTAACGCCAGGTTTACGTCCTGCCAACAAGTTTCAAGATTTAATCAAAAAGGCTTGAAACGCTTTCTTCGTTATTGATGCGCCGCATCGCTTCGCCGATCAAGGGTGCAATCGAGATACGGCGGATATTGGCGCATTTGCGGACTTCTTCGGTCGCTGCAATCGAATCCGAAATCACCATCGATTTGAGCTTGGAATTTGCGATGCGCGCGACCGCGCCGCCTGAGAGCACGCCATGGGTCGCATAGGCGCAGACATCCTTGGCTCCCTTGGCGATCAGGGCCTCTGCGGCATTGCAGATGGTGCCGCCGGAATCGACGATGTCATCGATCAGGATGCAGGAGCGTCCCTGCACCTCGCCGATGATGTTCATGACCTCCGACTCCCCGGCCCGCTCCCGGCGCTTGTCGACGATGGCAAGGTCTGCCCCGAGGCGCTTGGCCAGGGCCCGGGCCCGGACCACGCCGCCCACATCGGGGGAGACGACCATCAGGTTGTCTTCACCCAGATAGTCCTGGATGTCCTTCACCATCACCGGAGCGGCATAGAGATTGTCGGTGGGAATGTCGAAGAAGCCCTGGATCTGGCCGGCATGCAGATCGACGGTCAGAACCCGATTGGCGCCTGCCTCGGTGATCAGGTTTGCCACCAGCTTGGCTGAGATCGGGGTTCTGGGGCCGACTTTGCGATCCTGGCGGGCATACCCGAAATAGGGGATCACGGCAGTGATCCGTCGTGCCGACGCCCGCCTTAAGGCATCGATCACGATCAGAAGTTCCATGAGATTGTCATTGGCGGGATAGCTGGTCGACTGGATGACGAAGATGTCCTCGCCGCGGACGTTTTCCTGGATCTCGACAAAGACTTCCATGTCGGCGAAGCGCCGCACCACCGCCTTGGTGAAGGGAAGTTTGAGGTACTGGCCGACCTTCTCGGCCAGCTCGCGGTTGGAATTTCCCGCGATCAATTTCATGCCGCGGGTCAGTCCTGCATCACTCATACC
Source organism: Alphaproteobacteria bacterium (assembly GCA_028869725.1). Classification (GTDB taxonomy): domain Bacteria; phylum Pseudomonadota; class Alphaproteobacteria; order Micropepsales; family Micropepsaceae; genus Rhizomicrobium. The sequence continues at coordinate 3,963 of JAGWRJ010000795.1, forward strand.
GCACGCCTCAGAGGATGAATGGCCGAAAAAACGGTTTGACAGTTCCGTAAAGCCGGGGGCGTTCTAGCAAGCAAGTGGTGGGCGGTAAACCCGCCTTTTTCCGGTAGCCGCAGTCCTGCCGCCCGCAATCCATATCGGCCTGTGCCGCCGGATCTGACCAATCGCTCCTTGCAGGCGTGGGATAACGGCGGAATGGGGCTGCGGTATCAGGTCCAGGCCAGCCCTTGGGGCGGCCCCGTGGTCCGCAGTTCCTCCCAGAGTTACGCTCCACAGCAACAGGATGGTCGCAGCAGGACAGCTCAGCTCAGCGCAATGGCAGATATCTGCCGACCATAGAGCGTGCTGCCGGCATGGCAGTTGCGACGATACGAGAAGAAGTCGGCCTCGCGCGCATAGGTGCAGATGCCGAGGGGCTCGATGACGCCGACACCGGCTGCCTGAAGTCGCTTGGCCACATATGCTTCGAGGGCGAAGTAATGATGTTCTGCCCGTTCTGCGGGACGGAAGAAGCGGGCATTCTGCGGGTCGTGATCGAGAAAGCGCGCTACGAACTCGGGCCCAACTTCGTAGTGTGCCTGGCTGATCGCAGGGCCGATCGCCGCGCAGATGCGCTCGCGTCGTGCGCCAAGGGCCTGCATCTGCGCGATTGTGGCCTCAATGATGCCGCCGATGGCGCCACGCCAGCCAGCATGGGCTGCGCCAATAACGCGGGCGAGAGGATCGGCCATCAATACCGGGGCGCAATCGGCGGTCAGGATGGCAAGCGCGATGCCGGCGCGGTCGGTCACGAGGCCATCGGCCTTTGGTCCGTTGCCAAGCTCCCAGGGTGCCTGTACCTGAACGGCTTCGGCGCTATGAAACTGATGGGCGTTGACGAGGCTCTGGCTGCCCAGGCTTTCTGCCACCCGGCGGCGGTTCTCCCGCACGCAGTCAAGCGCATCCTGCGAGCCCGGTCCCCCGTTGAGACTGGCATATATGCCTTCGCTGACCCCTCCGCGACGGCCGAAGAAGCCGTGTGCAATGCCGTCGCTGCGAAGAGCCCTGGCCTCAAGTTTCAAGATCTCGTCACTCATGGCAGAGCATCCTTTCGACCGGGGAAGGACCGGCATTGCCGGGCGCGGGCATGGGCCTTCTCAAAAGCCGTCCGGCCTGGGCGCGTGTTGAGGCAGGAGCGCCAGTGCCTTGAACAGTTGACCCATCTGGTCTTCGGCGCACAGGCGGTTGAGCTGGCGGCTGAGAACATGCGCCGCATCGGGTGC
>JAGWRJ010000796.1 GCA_028869725.1 Alphaproteobacteria bacterium
AGGGAATCAAGCTAAAATTACATATTGAACCCCAGCTATTCATATGCGATATTATATGCGAAGGGATAAGATAGATGAAATCCCATATAAGACCGATCCGAATGGACCGCCTACCTGAGGCCATAAGCCGGGAGCTGAAGGCGGCCCGGCTTCGGCGTGGCTGGAGCCAGGCCGAGGTCGGAAAGCAAGCAGGTCTTCCCCAAACCCATATCTCCGGTATCGAGACCGGCCGCATTGTACCGCGCTTCGATACCTTGCTCGATCTGGTGCGCGTGCTCGGTATGGATCTGGTGCTGGTGCCTCAGTACCTAGTGCCTGCTGTTAACGCCTTGGTGCGTGACAGCCACACGGGCAAGGCAGGCGAGCGCCCGCTCTATGCTGTCGACGACGATGATGATGGTGACGCATCATGACAGGCCCGACCAGACAACCGGCTGCGCTCGCCGTTCTCCTTCACGGCAAGCGGATCGGCGTCATCAATCGCCTTTCTGGTGACCGCTATCTCTTCGCATTCGACGAGGCGTACGTCGAGGACGCCAACCGCCCGACGCTAAGCCTGTCCTATAAGGGCGCCTCTGGGTTGGTGACAACGGTCAAACCGACAGCGATGCGTCTGCCAGCCTTCTTCTCAAATCTGCTGCCGGAAGGCGCTTTGCGTGACTATCTCGCTGCCAAAGCGGGCGTAGCGCCCGGGCGGGAGTTCATTCTTCTCTGGCAATTGGGTGTCGACCTGCCCGGCGCCGTCACAGTCGAGCCTCTCGACGACAGATGGATGTCCGAATCGCAAATCAAGAAGGACAATGGCACAGACAACGCTCCCGCCCTGCTGAAATTCTCGCTGGCGGGTGTGCAGATGAAGTTCTCCGCCCTTGTAAACGGCAAAGGACATCTAACGATACCGACCAGCGGTATTGGCGGATCCTGGATCGTCAAGCTACCGTCGCCCCATTATCCGGCTATCGCCGAGAACGAATACGCGATGATGGAGTTGGCGCGCCGGATCGGCATCCAGGTGCCTGAAATTCTTCTGCTGCCGGTCGACGAAATAGCCGGCCTGCCGGAAGACGTGAACCACGTCGGCGGTCAGGCGCTTGCCGTCCGCCGTTTCGACCGTCGGACAGACGGAGGCCGCGTGCACATGGAAGACTTCGCCCAGGTGTTCGGCATCTATCCCGACGACAAGTATAAAGGACGCAACTACGCCAATATCGCCGCCGTGCTCGCTGCCGAGGCGGGCGGGCCCGCCGTTCACGAGTTCATGCGACGGCTAGTATTCACGGTGCTGACCGGCAACGGTGACATGCATCTCAAGAACTGGACCTTGCTCTATCCGGACGGCCGGACACCCGTTTTGTCACCGGCCTATGATCTAGTGGCGACGGTTCCCTACCTCCCGAAAGACAATCTGGCCCTCAATTTCGGTGGCGAGAAGAACATCGGCTACATAATGCCCGATCAGGTCCGCCGTTTCGCCGAAAAGGCTGGTCTGCCGGTCAACCAGCTATGGACGATTGCGCAGGAGACATCTGCCCACATCGTGGATGCCTGGCGTGATCATCCTGCCAAGGATTTGCTGCCCGCAAACGTTCGCGACGCGATCGACGCCCAGATTAAGCGCGCTGCCATCTGACTGAGCGTCGCGCCCTTGCTGAACACCATCGGCCGCTGTCGGGCGGTGATGATCCTCACTGCCCCAAAGCATCACTCAGGACCATCTGATAAACTCATAGGCCTTTGATGAGCGGCGCGAGACCTGTCCCTGATTTTCGTGTCTCAGGGATGGGGTGCAGGCCAGATCTGTTACCGATTTATCTGGGTCGGACCATGATCTGATTGGTGGGCGCACCAGGATTCGAACCTGGGACCCGCTGATTAAGAGTCAGCTGCTCTACCGACTGAGCTATGCGCCCCCAAAGGCCGAAAGGCCTGGGAAGGAGCCGGCATGTATCATGCTCGCCCCAACCTGTCCATCATCAATTCTCAGAGCGTGGAGCCCGATCCGCGGGGAATTTCGACCTGGCGGTGGACATGCACGCTCAGCAAAAGACCGAAACCCACCATTACCGACAACATCGCCGTTCCGCCGTAGGAAATAAGGGGCATGGGTATGCCCACAACCGGAATGAGGCCCATCACCATCGATGCATTGATCATGATGTAGAAAAAGAAATTGAGGGTCACGCCGATTGCCAGGAGCCGGCCGAACTGACTTCGGGACGACATCGCGATACGGACCCCGTACCCGATCACGATGGCAAAAAGCAGAAGCAGCGCGACGCAGCCGACGAGGCCGAATTCTTCACCGATCACGGTCCAGATGAAATCCGTCTGCTTTTCCGGGAGAAAATTGAGCCGGCTCTGCGTGCCATGAAGAAAGCCCTTGCCCAGCAGTCCGCCAGAGCCAAGCGCAATTTCCGCCTGCGAAATATTCCAGCCTGCTCCCAAAGCATCGCGGGCCGGGTTGAGGAAGGTGAGAATCCGCTGCTTCTGGTAGGGGTGCAGGAACTGCCAGGCGATCGGAACCGACGCGATGGCGCCGGTAAGCGCTGGCAAAATCCACCACCACGACAGACCCGCCAGAAACAGCAGCGAGACACCATTGAGCGCGATGATCGTGGCCGTACCGAGATTGGGTTGCATCAGGACCAGCACCACCGGAACACCAATCATCGCCAGGGGGATGGCGAGCTTGAGCGGAGAGGAGACTTCCTCCACGCCCAAGCCGTGAAGATAACGTGCCAGAGCAAGCACGAGACTGATTTTCATAAGTTCGGACGGCTGCAACTCCACAGGACCAAGAGCAATCCAGCGCTGGGCGCCAAGCCCACCCACCTTGCCCATCACCGTCGTGGCGATGAGCAGCAGCAAAGCGAGTGCATAGGCAGGATAAGCCCACTCCATCCAGGTCCTTATATCGACACAAGCAATGGCGAGCATGATGACAAGGCTGATCACAAAGCGGATCATCTGCTTGCCAGCCCACGGCGAGATATGGCCACCCGCCACGGAATACATCATCGCAAAGCCTACGCAGGCGATGACCGTGATGAGAATCACGAGACCCCAGTTTATCTCCATCAGCTTGTCGGAGATGGAGAGCGTACGACGGGCGGTGGCGTAGGGACGTGCGGTCATTTTAACGCATAGGTGCGGCGCAGGTCGCCGGTGGCCACGGGATAGGCGGTGGGCAGGCGCACCGGATCGCGCTGCTGGGTGAACAGCAGTGCGTCATGCGCCACCTGCACCTGAAACGGCTCGATTGCGGCGCCGTGTTCAATCACCACGGCACAGGCATATTTTGGCGCGCCGACCGGAGCGAAGGCGATAAACAGGGCATGTTCCTGATACTTCCAGGGCAGGCCGTTGGTCTTGGTGTCGCCGCGTGCGCGCTCGGCCGCAGTGATACGGCGCACCTGCGCAGTTCCTGTCTTGCCCGCCATCTCATAACCAGTCTCCGTAATCCGTCGCGCATAGGCAGTCCCGCCCAGTTCGTTGACGGCCATGCGCATGCCTTCGCGCACTGTAGCAAGGGCGCTCTGGGAAAACGGCAGTGGCGGCGCAAGCACACGCGGCTGGGGTCTGTGGCCGACGAAGCGTGTAATTCGCGGCACAACCGCCCGCCCACTGGCGATCCGAGCAGCCAAAGTGCAGAGCTGAACGGGCGTGGCCAGTACATACCCCTGGCCGATGCCCGTGACGAGCGTTTCACCCTCCTCCCAGGGACGCCCCAGTGCGGCACGTTTCCAGGCGCGCGAAGGAATAAGCCCAGCCCGCTCACCCGGCAATTCGATACCTGTGGGCTGACCCAAGCCCAAAGCATGGGTGCATGCATCGATGCCATCGATGCCAAGCTTCATGGCCATGGTGTAGAAAAATACGTCGCAGGACTGCTGAAGCGCCGTCGCTACGGTCATCAGCCCGTGACCAGAATGCTTCCAGCAATGGAATACATGATCGCCCAGGCGCAAGGATCCGGTGCAAAACACCTGAAGATCCCCATAGCCCGCTTCGATACCCCCGAGCGCCATAGCCGTCTTGAAGGTAGATCCGGGCGGATAAACACCTCCGATCGCCTTGTTGAGAAGCGGATCATGATCATCCGTCGTCAGTGCCCGCCATTGCGCCTCGGTGATACCCACGTTGAAGAGGTTGGGATCGTAGCCGGGGGTCGAGGCTAAGGCGAGTACATCACCGGTTTCGACATCCATGACTACCGATGCTGCGCTTTGGTCGCCAAGGGCACGGGTCAGGACGTCCTGCACCTCTTGATCAATCGTAAGATAGACACTGTCTCCAGGAATTCCTGGATCGCGCGACAGTTCACGAATCACGCGACCATAGGCGTTAACCTCGACGCGATCGGTACCAGCAGTGCCGCGGATTTCGGCATCAAACTGCTTTTCGATGCCGCGCTTTCCAATCCGAAATCCCGGCAAGGACAGGACAGGATCGGGATCGCGCTTCATGTCCGATTCCGAAACTGCTGCCACATAGCCGATTATATGGCTCATCTCGGCGCCAAATGGATAACTGCGCGTCTCCCCGACATCTGGAACGATGCCCGGCAGATAGGGCAGATGCAGGTTGATCCGCGAAAACGCTTCCCAGTTCAAATCCTCAATTACGGTCACGGGAACAAAGGCTCGATTTTCCCGAACCTGCCGCAACACGCGTTCACGATCCTGCGGAGTCAGTGTAATAATGCGCGCCAGATTATCGAGCGCCGCTTCAACTCCATCACTCGCCTGTTCCTTGACTACCAAAATTCGGTAGTTGCGGCGATTATCTGCCAGTGCAACACCAAACCGATCAAGGATGAGTCCACGCAACGGCGCGAGCAGACGCTGACTGACGCGGTTGTCCTCCGCGCGCGTCATGAACTCCTGCCCCTCAACAATCTGTAGCTGATAAAGCCGGCCTGCCAGAGTGGCAAACACCGCTGCCATGCCACCACCGACGACGAGACTGCGCCTCGTAAAGACGTTGTAGCGGCTCTTATCCTTGCGATCGAACAAGGGCATCAGAGATCACCGCGCCTTGCACCGACCAAGCGGCGATGAACAACGCCAAAGAGAAGAGCGACCGGAATGTAAAAGACGATGCTGGCTACAATCTCCAAAAGCAGCGGCATCATGGGTGGTAGCTGCCAGTAATAGAAGGCACTCACGAAATACGCAGTGAGGCCGGCAACCACCATGGACAGACCAAAGCCCAAAATTGCGCCCAGGCCAGAAAGGCCGGCAAAGGAATCGCGCTGTGTGTCAAGCAGCGCATACGCGGCGACAAACGCGGCTGCCCAGATGCCAGGCGGACCACCCGAGAGAAGGTCCTGCAACACGCCCAGACCAAAAGCGACGGCTGGCGGCATCAGATCGGGGCGCACAAGACCCCAGAAATAAACCGGCATCAGGGCAAAGAGCGGAACTGGAAACCAGCCGCCAAGCGGCTCTACTGGCAGATTGGCAAGCACCACAACCAAAAGACCGATGAGAGCTGGGATGACGCTCGACAGCGGGGTGACGAAGAGGCCGGAGCGTTCCATGTCCCCCTCACCCTCTTACGTCGGACGGCGCGGCACCGTGCACCGGATTTGGGGCCGCGGGCGTCTTCACTGACGGAGCGGTGCCCCTCGGCCCAGTTGCTTTGAGACCAGCGACACTCAGCGCCTTCGCCGGCAGGCCAGGCGCAGGGCGCGTTGGCTGCAGGGCGAGCGGTCCCGTGCCTGAAGATACCGCCGCGCCTGCTGGCGGCGGCGAGGCGTGGGATGACGATGGGGACGGCGCCGCGGCGGGCACTGCAGGAGCGCCCAAGGTGGCCATCGCCGCTGGCGCGGAGAGCGGGGTCTTGGGCAGGTCGTTTGCCCCGGGTTGTGGTGGCGGTTCTATCGGCTGCCTGTAATCGACAATGGAGACATTGTCAGTGGTCGCGGGATCGGCGAACAGCACCACACGCATCACCTCCCCGTCCTTGACGACGACACCAACCGGCAGATTAGCGGGCAGCAGCCCTCCATCGCCGCTGGTGACGACTTGGTCCCCGCCCTTAAGCCTGGCTGGGTCGCTCACGGTGTCGAGCAGAGGTGTCGGCGTATTGTCACCGGTCAAAATGGCATGAACGTTACCCTTCACCGTGCGCACTGGCACCCGCGAGTTCAGATCCGTCAGCAAAATCACCCAGGACGTACGCTGTCCCGTAACGTAAATCCGCCCGACCATGCCGCTGGGCGCCACTACGGCTTCACCAGGATGCACACCATTTCGGGTCCCGGCATCCAAAATCATCGTTTTGACGAAGGGGCGTGCCGCATCACCGATGACCCGGGCGGTCACCGCGTTGACTGCCGGATCGGGAACCACATGCAGGAGCATCTGGTAGCGCTTGATGCGCTGCTGCAGAAGCAGAGCGTCTGTCTGCCAGTGACGCAGCCTCTGGTTTTGCGCCTTAAGGCGCAGATTTTGCCCATACACATCGAAGAGGTTGCCGATTCCCGAGACCCAGCGTGAGCCGATATCGACCGGAGCACGAGCCGTTTCCAGCACCGGTCGGGACCAGTCCGAAAAATCGGCGCGGATCCGGTCAAAGAGCGGCGACTGGGATTTGCCCACCAGTACCAGGATCACGGCAAGGATCGCGACAATCGCCAGCGGAAGCTGACCGCTCCCCTTGCCTCTCGTGATCTTGAAGGTGCCCTGCGGCATAAGCCGATCCGCTCTCTCTCCGTTACATCGTTGTGTCGGCGTCCCCCCGGCTAAAAGGCCGTCGTCAACACATGACGCATATTCTTGGTGTGTTCAAGAACGCGCCCGGTGCCCAACGCCACGCACGACAGAGGATCGTCCGCGATTGAAATCGGAAGCCCGGTCTCCTCGCGCAGAACCTGGTCGAGCCCGGCCAGCAGGGATCCGCCGCCGGTGAGCACGATGCCCTTGTCGACAATGTCGGCCGCAAGTTCCGGAGGGGTCGCCTCAAGCGCCACTTTGACAGCTTCGACGATCGCGGAGGTGGGTTCGGCCAATGCCTCGGCGATATGGCGCTGGGAGATCGTGAGCTCCTTGGGGACGCCATTGAGCAGGTCCCGCCCCTTGATTTCGAGCGTGGTGCCATTGCCATCTGCCGGTGGCGCGGCAGAGCCAATCGCCTTTTTGATCCGCTCGGCCGACGCCTCACCGATCAGCAGATTGTGGTGACGACGGATGAACGCGATAATGGCTTCGTCCATCTTGTCTCCACCTACTCGCACTGAACGCGAGTAGACGATTCCGCCCAGACTGAGGACCGCAACTTCGGTGGTACCCCCGCCGATGTCGACGACCATCGAGCCCGTTGGTTCGCTGACCGGGAGTCCGGCACCGATTGCCGCCGCCATTGGTTCTTCGATGAGGAACACCCGCCTTGCCCCGGCAGACAATGCCGATTCCTGAATTGCGCGACGTTCCACTGCCGTCGAACCCGACGGTACGCAGACGATGATCATCGGATTTGCGAACGAGCGGCGATTGTGCACCTTGCGAATGAAATGCTTGATCATCTCTTCCGCAATTTCGAAATCGGCGATCACACCGTCACGCATCGGCCGGATCGCCTCGATGTTGCCCGGCGTACGTCCGAGCATCATCTTGGCGTCGTTGCCGACAGCACGGACCTGCTTTTTGCCACCACGGTTGAGGATCGTGGCGACAACGCTTGGTTCGTTGAGGACGATTCCGCGTCCTTTCACATAAACCAGCGTGTTCGCTGTGCCGAGATCAATTGCCATATCGCTCGACAGTGCGCCGAGAAGGCTGCCGAACATGCTTACGAGCCCATTCCTTTCCAAGCAGGTTACGCGTTGTGCCTTCCGGACGCCGGCCTCAGGCCGATGCCGTTGTGGCGGGAGAAAGCGCCTCGGGTACCTGCTTTTGTCGTTTCACCAACAGCTTGTTGAGCGCATTCACATAAGCGTGCGCGGCGGCCACCAGAGTGTCCGTGTCTGCGCCGCGCCCGGTGACCGTGCGCCCGTTCTCCTCAAGCCGCACCGTGACTGTTGCCTGCGCGTCCGTCCCCGCCGTAACGGCGTTGATCTGGAACAGCGCCAGCGATGCACTGTGCGGATAGAGCTCGCCAATGGCTCTGAAAATCGCATCGACGGCGCCGTCACCGGCTGCAGCGGTCTGACGTTCCTCGCCATCGACCACCAACGTCAATTCTGCGCAGGGCTCGACGCCGAGCCCTGTTGCCACTTTCAGCGCCTTCACGAAGATCTTGTCATGGCTGCGGACCATTTCATCATCCACCAGCGCGATCAGATCTTCGTCAAATATGTGTTTCTTCTTGTCTGCCAGCGCCTTGAAGCGGATGAACGCTTCTTCGAACTCGGCAGCGCCAAGCTCATAGCCGAGCGCGGTGAGTTTGTCACGAAATGCGTGACGCCCAGAGAGCTTGCCCAGAACCAGCGAACTTCCGGTAACTCCGACATCTTCTGGACGCATGATCTCATAGGTTTCGACATGCTTGAGCATGCCGTCCTGATGGATACCCGACTCATGCGCGAACGCGTTCTTGCCGACGATGGCCTTGTTGGCCTGCACGGCAAATCCTGTGACATTGGAAACGAGCTTTGAGGCTTTGGCGAGCAGGGGCGTCTTGATGCCGGTCCGGAACGGCATCACATCCTGCCGTACCTTGAGGGCCATCACGATCTCTTCCAGCGCGGCATTGCCGGCCCGTTCGCCGATGCCGTTGATGGTACACTCGACCTGACGTGCCCCCGCCAGCACGCCGGCCAGTGAGTTGGCCACTGCAAGACCCAGATCATTGTGGCAATGCGTCGAAAACACCACCTTGTCCGCGTTGGGCACGCGGTTACGCAACATCGTGATCAGATCAAAGAATTCCTGGGGGGTGGCATACCCTACCGTGTCGGGAACGTTGATCGTGGTAGCGCCGGAACGGATGGCCAGTTCAACACAGCGGCAGAGAAAATCCCGTTCGGTACGGGTGGCATCCTCGGCGCTCCACTCCACATCGTCGGTGTAGCGACGTGCCCGCGCGACCGAGGCGCCGATTGCATCCAGAACCGCATTCGGTCCCATCTGCAGCTTGTGCTTCATATGCACGGGACTGGTGGACAGGAAGGTGTGAATACGCGGTTGCCTGGCGTCCTTGAGGGCTTCGCCGGCCCGGTCAATATCCTTGAAGCCGGCCCGCGCCAGACCGCACACCACGGCATTCTTGACGCGCTTCGCAACCTGCGTGACCGCTTCGAAGTCACCTTGCGAGGAAATGGGAAACCCGGCCTCGATGATGTCGACTCCCAGCGCATCGAGCATATCGGCGACAGCCAGCTTTTCGTCCAGCGTCATGGCTGCGCCCGGCGATTGCTCGCCGTCCCGCAGCGTGGTGTCAAAAATACGTATCTGCTCCAAGGGGCCCTTATGCGTCGTCATGGCATTCCTGTCCTTCCATCAGCCGTTGCGGTCTTTTGCTTCGTCTCCTTTCGATCCCCTGAGCGCCCAGCCACGGTCTGCGGCCTGCCGGAACTCAGGGGCTGATAAGGAGGAGAAGGCCCGAGACTTGCGGCGAGCCGCTAGAAGGACGGAGCTTGGCTGATAGGCGCACGGCACGACGCGGGCCGCTTGTGCCCGTAATCATCCATGTCCTTGCGCCCGTTGTCATTGCCGGATCCGTTCCGCCCGTCGCGCCGACACATGTGTGCCTACACCTGTGCCTACACGATCTCTCTTCCGTTCCTCGACACATTACCCGAGGAACCTTAACGAATGCCCCTTGGTCACCCGGTTGGATAAACCACGACTTCGTCTCCAACATTTAGGGCAAAGCCGGTCGGGCTGGCAATAGCGCTCGGCGCGAATCCATCAGTCACTAACGGCATTTCCACCGCTGTTGACGATGTGGGCCAGCGCCCGCACACCGGGCAAAAAGCGCTTGGCCGGCGCGCGAAGCCGTGGTTATTTGCGCCCGGCCGTCCCTATCTTCACGGCCTCCCGATCAACCGGCCTCTGTTCGCCTCCCCAACGCATCGAAAGTCGCTGGGCATGAAAATACTGCCGCCCGTCTCGATCGAAACCCGGCGCTTCGTGCCGGACAAGTGGGATGTGGTGGCCGCGGTCCTCGTCATCGGCTTCATCGTGGCCCTCGCTGATGCCAGCCGCACCGTGATCCTGCCCCTGGCACGCATTCAGGCCGAACCCCTCAGCCTCGCCCCTGCCGCCCTGCCCTATTATGCCCTGCTGACGGCTCTGCGCATGTTGATTGCGCTGGGAGTTTCTCTAGTCTTTACATTTACTTACGCCACTCTTGCCGCCAAATCCGCGCGCGCCGGTGCCCTGCTTATTCCACTGCTCGATATTCTGCAGTCGGTCCCGATTCTCAGCTTCATCTCGGTGACGACGCTGTTTTTCCTGTCTCTGGCCCCGGGCATGGAGCTGGGCGCCGAATTTGTTGTGATATTTGCCATTTTCACGAGCCAGGCCTGGAACATGGCCTTCAGCTTCTACCAATCCTTACGGACCGTGCCGGCCGAACTGATGGAAGCTGGCCGCATGTTCGGGCTGACCGGCTGGGGTCGCTTCTGGCGCATCGAGGTGCCGTTCGCGATGCCGGCGCTCATCTGGAACATGATGATGTCGATGTCCGGGGCTTGGTTCTTCATAACCGTGGCCGAGGCCATCAGCGTCGGCCACATCAACATCGCGGTTCCTGGTATCGGCTCCTACATCGCCCTGGCCATCAGCCGACGCGATCTGCCGGCAATCGGCTGGGCAATACTGGCTATGGCGATTGTCATCCTGATCTTCGATCAGCTGCTCTTTCGCCCCCTCGTCAGCTGGGCGGACCGCTTCAAGATCGACGTGGAGCCGAGCGAAGAGGCACCTGAGTCCTGGGCCCTCATGGTCTACCGTCGCTCGCGCCTGCTGGAACGGCTCACCGCACCCTTTGCTGCCGGCATGCGCCGGACCTATCGCATCCGTCCCCCTGACATGCTGTCCGGCCGCGGCGAATCGGCGCGCAGGTCGTCGCGTCGCGGACAGATTATCGTCTACACCATCCTTGGCCTCGGCCTGGTGCTAGCCCTGTGGAAGGCTGTCGGCTTCGTCGGCCAGAGCCTCAGTCTTGCCGATGTCGGGGCCGTGATTTTCCTTGGGCTGCTCACGGCGCTGCGGGTTTTTGTCCTCATTGCCCTTGCCAGTCTCATCTGGACCCCCATCGGCATTTATGTGGGCCTGCGGCCGCGGCTAACCGCATTCGTCCAACCGGTGGCCCAGTTCCTGGCGGCCTTTCCCTCGAACCTGTTCTTTCCGATTGCGGTCTCGGCGATTGTCGCCTTCCGCCTCAATCCGGACATCTGGCTCTCGCCCCTCATGATCCTGGGCACCCAGTGGTACATCCTCTTCAATGTGATCGCCGGCGCTTCGGCACTGCCGCGGGAGCTGCGCTACGCCAGCCAGAACCTGCATGTCGGCGGCTGGCTGTGGTGGCGCAGGGTGGCGCTGCCAATGGTATTTCCCTATTACGTGACCGGTGCCATTACCGCTTCTGGTGGCTCGTGGAATGCGGCGGTGGTCGCGGAGCTGGCCAGCTGGGGTAATCGTACCGTTGAGGCCCATGGCCTTGGCGCCTATATCATGCAGGCAAGCAACAACGGCGATTTCCACCGCATCGTACTCGGCACTTTGGTGATGAGTGGCTTTGTAGTCATCATCAACCGGGTGTTGTGGCGCCCGCTCTATAATTTTGCTGAACGCAAGTTCCGTCTGACCTGAAGGAGCCGACAGTCATGCCAGACGCGATGACAAAGTCGCCCCCGCTACTCGATGTGCGCGATGTCCGGCAGGCGTTTCCACGTCCAGGCGGCGCCGAACTTCTGGTATTGGATGGGGTCAACCTGACCTTGCGCGACAATGAACTCGTCGGGCTGCTGGGCCGCTCAGGATCGGGCAAATCGACCCTGCTGCGCCTGATTGCGGGCCTATCGTCCCCGAGCCGCGGCGATGTTCACTACCTCGGTCAAGCGGTCACGGGACCGGCCCGGGGCATCGCTATGGTGTTTCAAAGCTTCGCACTCTTTCCCTGGCTTACGGTGCTGGAAAATGTCGAGCTTGGCCTTGAGGCCCTGGGTCTGCCCCCCAAGGAAATTCGCCGACGGGCGCTGGCTGGCATAGACCTCATCGGCCTCGACGGCTACGAGAGCGCCTATCCGCGCGAGCTGTCCGGCGGCATGCGGCAGCGTGTCGGCTTTGCCCGGGCCCTCGTAGTTCACCCCAATATCCTGCTGATGGACGAGCCGTTTTCTGCACTGGACGTGCTGACGGCGGAGAACCTGCGCACCGACCTTCTGGAGCTGTGGGGCGAAGGCCAGCTGCCGATCAAGGGCATCATACTCGTCACGCACAATATCGAAGAAGCCGTATTGATGTGCGACCGGATCCTGATCTTCTCGACCAATCCGGGACGTATCGTCACCGAGATCAAGGTTGACCTGCCCAAGCCGCGCGATCGCAATGATCCCAACTTTTCCGCACTGGTCGATCGCATCTATATCGAGATGACCGCGCGGCGCGAGCGTGGTCAAAAGCTGCCGGAACGCCTTCCGGTGGCGACGATCGGCACGCTCCTGCCGCGGGTATCAGCCAACTCGCTCTCCGGTCTGCTCGAAGCGGTCGAAGCCCCGCCCTACAATGGTCAGGCGGACCTTCCGGACATCGCCTCCGATCTGCAGTTTGAGATCGACGAGCTGTTCCCCGTTGCCGAAGCCCTGCAGATGCTGCGCCTGGCCGAGATCGAAGGCGGCGACATTCGTCTGACCGAACTGGGCAGAAGCTTCGTCAATGCCGAACTGGATGAACGCAAGCGCATCTTTGCCCGCGCCGTGACCCTCAATGTGCCGCTGGCGGCGCATATCCGGCGCGTACTTGATGAACGGACCAGCCACACCGCACCGTGGAGTCGTTTCCTGGACGAGCTCGAGGACTACATGTCCGAGGACGCAGCGGAAGAGACCCTGCGCGCCGTGGTCAGCTGGGCGCGCTTTGCCGAACTATTCGCTTATGATGATGAACGCGAATCCTTCAGCCTGGAAAACCCTGCCTGAGTGGGAACCGCGCGCACGAGCGCGCGTCCACGCATCTCACTCAGGAGTGTCGATGGTCTTGCACGGACGTACCTGCGCCGCACAGCTGCGCGCGCGGGCCCGCGCCTCCTCTACATCTGCCCCGCGGGCGAGCGCCACGCCCATGCGCCGTTTGACGTAGGATTGCGGCTTGCCGAACAGGCGCACGTCACTTTGAGGGACCGCCAGCGCCTCATCGAGGCCGTCGAATGCAATTGCCGCACCGTCGAGCCCGCCATAGATCACCGCTGACGCCCCCGGTTGCACGAGGTCGGCACTGACCGGAAGCCCGAGAATGGCCCGTGCGTGCAGGGCAAACTCGCTCTGATACTGGCTCACCAGCGTGACAAGGCCGGTGTCATGCGGCCGCGGTGAGACTTCGCTGAACCACACCTCGTCGCCTTTAATGAACAGTTCGACACCAAATATTCCCATTCCACCCAGGGCTTCGGTGACCTTACCGGCGATCTCCTGCGCCCGGGCCAGGGCACGGGCCGACAGGGGCTGCGGCTGCCAGCTCTCAACGTAATCGCCCGCGACCTGGCGGTGGCCGATGGGTGCGCAAAAATGCGTGCCGATTTGCCCGCCACGGACAGCGCGCGCAGTCAGAAGCGTGATTTCGCAGTCAAAGGCAATTTCGCCCTCGACGATCATGCGGGGGCTGCGTACCCGGCCGGCATCGAGGGCAGTCTGCCAGGCCTGTGCGACATCTGCCGGCGTCGACAGCCGGCTCTGTCCCTTGCCGGAAGAGGACATCACGGGCTTGACGAAGCAGGGAAAGCCCAGCTGTCGCGCTGCGGCCTCGAGCTCTTCGCGCGATGCAACAAACGCATATGGCGATGTCGGCAGTTTGAGCTCCTCGGCGGCCAGCACACGGATGCGCTCGCGGTTCATGGTGGTGTGAGCCGCAAAGGCAGTCGGAATGACCGTAGCCAACCCATCGGCTTCGATCCGCAGCAATTCATCGGTGGCAATGGCTTCGATTTCGGGAACGATCAGATGGGGACGCTCCCGTTCAACCACTGCCCGCAATGCCTGGGCATCGGTCATGTCGATAACGTGTGCGCGGTGTGCAACCTGCTGCGCTGGCGCATCGGCATAGCGATCCACCGCAATCACCTCGACACCGAGGCGTTGCAGTTCAATCGTCACCTCCTTGCCAAGCTCGCCGGCTCCCAGGAGCATCACCCGCGTGGCGCTCGCACTCAATGGCGTTCCCAGCTTTACCATGTTGACCTGCTTCGTACGTGGGTGATGGCGAATGCCATCGCGTCCGCCTGAACGGCATTCAGCCGTCAGGCGGACAGGATAGCCCCATGCGGATTAGGCGGGCTCGCCGCGACAAGGTCAATTGCGCTCGGTATCAACCAGGCGGTTTTTGGACAGCCACGGCATCATGGCGCGCAGACGCTGGCCCACCTCCTCGATGGGATGGGCGGCATTGCGGGCCCGGGTGGCCTTGAAGTGAGGCTGGCCGGCCTTGTTTTCGAGCACCCAGTCACGCGCGAAGCGACCGGACTGGATGTCATCCAGCACCCGCTTCATTTCTTTCTTGGTCTCGTCCGTGATCAGGCGCGGACCTGTACGGTACTCGCCATATTCAGCCGTATTCGAGATCGAATAATTCATGTTGGCGATGCCGCCTTCATAGATGAGATCAACGATGAGTTTGACCTCGTGCAGGCATTCGAAATAGGCCATCTCCGGTGCATAGCCAGCCTCGACCAGGGTCTCGAAACCGGCGCGGATAAGTTCGACCAGACCGCCGCAGAGAACCGACTGTTCGCCGAAGAGATCGGTCTCGCATTCTTCGCGAAAGCTCGTTTCGATAATCCCGGCCCGCCCGCCGCCGATGGCGCTCGCATAAGCGAGGCCAAGATCATGGGCATTGCCCGACGCATCCTGATGGACCGCGATCAGGCATGGCACGCCACCACCACGTTCGAATTCACTGCGTACTGTGTGTCCCGGTCCCTTGGGCGCAACCATGAGGATGTCAAGATCGGACCTCGGCTCGATCAGCCGGAAATGTACATTGAAGCCATGCGCAAAGAGCAGCGCCGCACCATTCTTCATGTTCGCGGCAAGATCACGGGCATAGATGTCAGCCTGGAGTTCGTCCGGCGTCACCATCATCATCACATCAGCCCATTTTGCGGCGTCCGCCACACTCATGACGCGAAAGCCTGCCGCTTCCGCCTTCTTCGCGCTGGCTCCCGGACGGGCCGCGATCACCACGTCCTTGACCCCGGAATCACGCATGTTGAGGGCGTGGGCATGCCCCTGGCTTCCAAAGCCAATGACCGCGACCTTCTTGTTGACGATGAACTGCAGATCGGCGTCCCGATCGTAATAAACCCGCATTCTCTTGCTCCTTGACTAGAACTACTGCCGGACCTGCCTCGCATCGCAACAAAGCACATCAGGTCCACAAAACACCGGCCCGAACACCGATCGCGCGCGGCGCACCCGGGCTAACGCCTCCGAACGAAGTCACCAATCTTCACATCGCTCCATCGCCCCTGGCGATCGCTGCAACCCCTGTCCGCGACATATCAAGCAGGCCAAGCGGCCGCATCAGATCGATGAAGGTGTCGAGTTTGTCGGGCGGGCCAGTGATTTCGAACACGAAACTGGAGAGCGTGGTATCGACCACGCGTGCGCGAAAGATTTCGGCGATACGCATCGCCTCGGTTCGCTTTTCGCCATGGCCCGCGACCTTGACGAGTGCCATTTCGCGCTCGATCCCTGGTTTGGCAATGGTCCAGTTGACGACACGATGCACCGATACCAGTCGGCCGAGCTGTGCCTCGATCTGTTCGATCACCTGGCGGGTTCCAGAGGTGACGACAGTGATCCGGCTGGTACGTGCCGCATGATCGGTCTCGGCGACAGTGAGGCTTTCAATATTGTAGCCACGGCCCGAGAACAGGCCGACGACACGGGCAAGCACTCCGGCCTCGTTATCTACCAGAACCGCGATGGTATGGCGTTCAATAGGAAGAGATTTCTGCAGCATCACACCAGCATCTTTCCGTCTTCGTCGACTGCAGTAGCTTCTTCATCTGCATCCGATAAAATCATTTCATTATGCGCTGCACCTGAAGGGATCATCGGATAGACGTTCTCCTTGGGATCGACACGGCAGTCGAACAGAACCGGGGCGTCCACCTCGATCATCTGCGCAATCTTTTCGTCGAGCTCATCAGGAGCGCTGCAGCGCAGGCCAACACAGCCATAGGCCTCAGCGAGTTTGACAAAGTCCGGCAGCGCAGCCGAATAGCTGTGCGAATACCGCTCACCGTGAAGCAGCTGCTGCCACTGGCGTACCATGCCCATCCATTCATTGTTCAGGATGAAAACTTTGATCGGCAGATTGTACTGCACCGCCGTCGACATTTCCTGAATGGTCATCTGCACCGAGGCCTCGCCGGCGATATCGATGACGAGCGCATCGGGATGGGCCGCCTGAACCCCGATCGCCGCCGGAAGCCCATATCCCATCGTTCCCAGTCCGCCACTTGTCATCCAGCGATTGGGACCATCAATGCCGAAGCGCTGGGCTGCCCACATCTGATGCTGGCCCACTTCAGTCGTAATGTAGAGATCGCGACCGCGGGTTGCTGCATAGAGCCGGTCGATTGCCAGCTGCGGCTTGATCTGAGTCAGGCTTGGACGGAATTCGAGGCAGCGTCGTGCGCGCCAGGTTTCGATTTCTTTCCACCAGTGGGCCAACGCCCCTGCATTGGCACTGCGATTCTGGGTTTTCCAGAAATGAAGCATTTCCTTGAGCGCCCGTCCGGCGTCAGCAATGATGGCAAGGTCGACGCGCACGATCTTGTTGATCTGTGAGGCGTCGATATCGATATGGATTTTCTTTGAATGAGGTGAGAACGCGTCGATCCGTCCGGTCACCCGGTCATCAAAGCGCGCGCCGATGCAGATCATCAGGTCGCAGTCATGCATCGCCTGGTTGGCCTCAAAGGTGCCATGCATGCCGAGCATCCCCAGCCATTGGGGATCGGACGCAGCAATGGCGCCAAGGCCCATCAGAGTCGAAGTTACCGGAAATCCCGTCAGCTTCACGAGTTCGCGCAAGTGACGGCTGGCGTCCGGTCCGGCATTGATGATACCGCCACCGGTGTAGAAGATCGGTTTCTTCGCTGCTGCCATCATGTCCACGGCGCGCACGATGCTCGCCAGTTCGGGCTCGACCTTGGGACGGATGCCAGGATGACGGGCGGTCTCCTTGCTTTCATACGCGCCACTCTTGACCTGCACATCCTTGGGAATATCTACGACGACCGGGCCGGGCCGCCCGCTGGTTGCGATCTGAAACGCCTGATGAATGGTGCGGGCCAGCTGATTGACGTCCTTCACCAGCCAATTGTGCTTGGTGCAGGGGCGGGTGATGCCGACCGTATCGCATTCCTGAAAGGCATCTGTGCCGATCAGATGGGTGGCCACCTGCCCAGACAGCATGACGACCGGGATGGAATCCATCAGCGCGTCCGTGAGACCGGTCACCGCATTGGTCGCTCCAGGACCGGAGGTCACAAGTACGACACCGGGCTTACCAGTGGATCGGGCATAACCTTCGGCCGCATGCGCCGCACCCTGCTCATGGCGACAGAGCACATGGGTCAAACCCTCACTTTCGAATAGCGCATCATAGATCGGCAGCACCGCTCCGCCCGGATAGCCAAAAATATGCGTAACGCCCTGCTCCTTGAGGGCACGAATGACGATTTGTGCGCCGCTCAGCGTGAGCGCGCCAGCAGCGGCCGGCTCTTGGGAACGGGCAAGCGCAGTCTCGGCATACATGAATTCAGGTCCTTACAGAGCTAGGCGGGTTTATGACGCGGGATCAAAGAAAAAGGGGCGTCTCCGCCCCTTCTCGCACGCCGCCGGTCTGGAAGAGGTCAGCCTCTCCCATCCAGCGGCGTATTAATAAGTACCATCGACAGCATGTGCGGTGCCTGTTTTGCTGCGGCGCAAAGTAGAGATCGGCCCCGCGCCCGTCAAGCAATTTCATGTACCAGGTAATCAATTTGTGATAATAATGTTTCCGTCCGTCACCCACAGCCAATCCACCATACGGTGCCGGAACCAGGTCAGCTGGCGCTTCGCATAGTTGCGCGTCGCCATCTGGGCGCGGGCGACGGCGCTTGGGAGCGTGCAACGGCCAGCGAGGTAATCCTGCAATGGCCGCAATCCCAGGGCCTTGGCGGCCGGCAGGCCCGGATCCAAATCCTCAAGCGCTCTGGCCTCGGCGAGCGCCCCCTCCTCCATCATCCGCACAAAACGAGCATCGATACGGGCATAGAGTTCCATGCGGGGCGGCGCCAGAACCACACGTTTGAGCCGTAAACCGCCAAGAACAGCCGGCGCCGGGCGCTGCTGCCAGAAGCTGAGTGGCTGGCCGCTGGCCTCGAGCACTTCCATGGCCCGCAAGGTGCGCTGCCGATCACCGGGATTGAGCCGGGCGCTTGCCGGATCTTGCCGCACCAGCTCCGCATGAAAGGCAGCCGGGCCGAGCTGTTCGCGCCGCTTCCGCACCGCCGCGCGTACCTCCTGCGGCACCGTCGGGATCTCGGCGATTCCTTCCGTGAGCGCGGCAAAGTAAAGCCCGGTGCCGCCGCAAAAGATGGGCAGCCGTCCCTCCGCGCGTACCCGCGCAAGCGTTTGCGCGGCCTCCTGGACATAACGTCCCACCGAATAGGCTTCGCGGACCCCCACATGCCCGAACAAATGATGCGGGACACGCGCAACCTCTTCCGGTGAAGGCCTTGCGCTCAGTGTCGAAAGCTCCCGATAGATCTGCATCGAGTCCGCATTGACCACGGCCCCGCCAATCTCCTCGGCAAGGCGCAACGCCGCCGCGCTCTTGCCGCTTGCTGTCGGCCCGGCAACCAGCACGGCATCAAACGGCAGAGGTTCGGGAGCTCTGGTGTGCATGACGCTCTTCTATAGTCGTCCCGGCCCTCTTGTCGAAGGCCGCCACCATAGCCCTGCCCAAGACGGTTGCAGCGCCAGCGTCTTTGCTGTCAAACCACAGCTGAAGGCTGCCCCTCTGGACCCAGCCCGATCTTGAGTATGACCGAGGTATGCGGTGAGCCGTGGTTGAGCCCTTCTCATTTGTTCTGAATGTGGTTGCCCGCGCGGCAGACGAACTGGCCGGCCCCATGCGCGCCGTTGCCGCGGCCCATGGTGCTGCGGCTGAGATCGACTGGCTGTGCGACAGGCAGGCCTTTGACATTGCCTTTGCCGGCGAGCCCAGAGCCGTGCTCAATGCTGCCCGCCAGACAGCCCAGGGCATGGCCGCGGATATCAACGTCGTTTCCGCACTCAATCGGCGCAAACGTCTGCTCATTGCCGACATGGACTCGACCATCATCACGGCCGAATGTCTCGACGAGATTGCCGACATGCTCGGCCTCAAGGCCGAGATTGCCGCGATTACCGAGCGCGCCATGCGTGGCGAGATCGCCTTCGAGCCGGCGCTGCGCGAGCGGGTACGGATGCTGAAGGGCTTGCGCCTTGATGCGCTGGAACAGGTCATGCGCGAACGCATCCGCCTCACCGAGGGCGCCCGTACGCTCGTTCTGACCATGCGCCATCATGGTGCACACACGCTGCTTGTCTCGGGCGGCTTTACCTTCTTTACGCAACGTGTGGCCGAAGCCGCTGGATTTGACGCCCAGCGCGCCAATCACCTGCTCGACGACGGTGAATTTCTCACCGGCACGGTGGCGGAGCCCATACTGGGTCGGCAGGCCAAGCTCGAGGCGCTTCAGTCCGAAGCCGCACGCCTTGGCCTCAAAGAAACACAAACGCTTGCCGTCGGCGATGGCGCCAATGATCTGGCCATGATCGAACGTGCCGGTCTTGGTGTCGCCTTTCATGCCAAGCCTGTGGTGGCGGCAGCCGCCGCGGCCCGCATCGACCACGCGGATCTGCGCGGGCTCTTGTTCCTGCAGGGCTATCGCAGCGACGAGTTTGTCGTATGAGGGGCATTGCCATTGGCGATGTCGTGATCCCTTCGCGCGTATTCCTGGCGCCCATGACCGGCGTGTCCGACCTTCCCTTCCGGCGAATTGCCAGTCAGTGCGGTGCGGCTTACGTCGCCACCGAGATGGTCGCCTGCGACAGCTTCGCGCGTGGCCGCCCTGACGTCGTACGCCGCGCGGCCATCGGCGCGGGTCTACCCCTTATGGTGATCCAACTGGTGGGCAGTGATCCGCACTGGCTCGCCCGTGGCGCCGCGCTTGCTGAAGCCGCAGGTGCCGACATCATCGATATCAACATGGGCTGTCCGGCCAAGGAGGTGATCGGCGTGGCCGCCGGCGCCGCCTTGATGCGCGATCTTGATCTTGCCACGGCCATCCTCGAGGCAAGCGTTAGAGCCACCACCCGACCGGTCACACTCAAGATGCGACTGGGCTGGGACGATGCTGCGCGCACGGCGCCCGAACTGGCCGCCCGCGCCCAAGCGGTGGGCATCAAGGCGGTCACCGTCCACGGGCGCACACGGCAACAGTTCTATGGCGGCAAGGCCGACTGGTCCGCCGTTGCAGAGGTCAAGCGCGCAGTGTCGATCCCCGTCATCGTCAACGGCGACATCGTAGATCCTGTCTCGGCGCGAACAGCGCTTATCCAGTCAGGTGCCGATGCGGTCATGATCGGCCGTGGCAGCTACGGACGGCCATGGATCGCAGCGGAGCTCAATGCCGCCCTTCACGGTAGTGAGGGAATTGCCCCTCCCGATCGCGCGGCACAGCTTGAGATCGCGCTCGCGCATTTTGCAGAAAGCCTGCGCTTTCATGGTGACCAGCATGGCGTGCGGATCTTCCGCAAGCATCTGGGCTGGTACATCGACGGGATCGTACACGACGACAGCGCGCGGCGCGCAGCGCGCGGCTGGCTGTGCAGGCTGAACGAGCCTCAGGCAGTCGAGCAGGGACTACGCACGTTGTGGCGCAAGGCCGCGTGAGCCTTAGCCGCCGAGCCGAACCCCGACGAAAGTGAGGTTGCCGGCACGATTAACCAGCATTACCACCACTTTCTTGCCGGCGCCTTTTTCGCGATCAATGCGCTGGGCAAATTCCTTGGGCGACGAGACCGGTTCGTTCTGCACCTCGACGATGACATCGCCGGGACGAAAATCCTTCTGACCGGCCTCACTGTCCGGATCGACATGTGTGACGACGACCCCGTGGACGTGCCACGCCAGATGAAAGCGGCTGCGCGTTGCCGGATCGATCCGCGCCAGGGACAGTCCAAGGCGCGAATGGCGCGCTTCAGCCGGTGAACGCCGCTGCACCGGCAGCTTGCGGACGCTCTTGTCCTTCAGCAGAACCGAGGCGACGCGCAAGGTCAGGTGCCGGCCATTACGGATAATCTCAACCGGCACACTGCGACCGATCGCAGTTTCGGCCACGATCCGCGGCAGGGTACGCGAATCCGGTACCGGTTTACCGTCGTAGCCGATGATCAGATCACCTTTGTGAATGCCTGCCCGTGCTGCCGGTCCGCCTGGCGTGACCTCGGCCACGAGGGCTCCCTCGGTACTCTTGAGCCCGAAACCGGCAGCAAGATCAGGCGTGATGGCCTGAATGCGCACGCCGATGTAGCCGCGCCGAACTGCACCAAAACGGCGCAGCTGCGCCACCACCAGCTTCACCATATTGGATGGAATGGCAAAGCCGATTCCGACAGAGCCACCGCTTGGCGAATAGATTGCGGAATTCACCCCGATCACATTGCCGTTCATATCGACCAGAGGACCGCCCGAATTGCCCCGATTGATCGGTGCGTCGGTCTGGATGAAATCATCATAGGGGCCCGCATTGATGTCACGATTGCGCGCCGAGACAATGCCGGCGGTCACGGTCGAGCCCAGTCCGAAGGGATTGCCGATCGCGATCACCCAGTCGCCGATTCGTGCATGATCGGAATCGCCGAACTTGACGAAGGGCAAGGGATGGCGCGTGGTCACCTTCAGGAGGGCAAGATCGGTCTTGATATCGCGGCCGATCAGACGCGCGGGCAGCGAGGTCCCGTCATTCAGGGTGACGGTGATGGAGTCAGCCCCCTCGATCACGTGATTGTTGGTCACGATGAGCCCCGACGGATCAATGATAAAGCCCGATCCGAGCGAGGTTACATGCCGCGGCGCCGCCCGGTTTCGCCCCAGGAAATTCTTGAACAGTTTTTCGAGCGGCGAGCCCGGGGGCAGATCGGGAAGGTTGGTATCACCGACGGCACTTCCCTTCAGCGTCTGTTCGGTGGCGATATTCACGACCGTCGGCAGCAGCCGTGCCGAAAGGTCGGCAAAGCTGGCCGGGGCCGGGCGCGCCAGGGCAAGTCGCGTTCCGATACCGGGAAGACCGGGACCGGCAACAAGCAGCATCGCCGCGAAAGCGCCGGCCAGCAGCCTTCTGGGCGGCACAACCAAGGCGGCGACGAATGCAGGGCGCATGAGAGACCTCAAACAGCGAATCGATATCAGCCCGGCCAGTTTAGGCAAGATCGCCCAGCGCGGACCTACTTGTGCTGCCTATGGCGGCAGAAGATGAGCAAATTGCGGCAAGACGCCCCTAAAGTCCAAGCAATCGCAGCGCCGCAGCCTCTTCGCCCCCTGCGCCGCCGCGGTGGCGAAGTCCCCGCCGCCACAGCGCCGCCTGGCGCTGTGCGTGGGGCGCCGCCATCATTTCTGCGTTGCCGCAGACCCAGGCTGGTGCTCGAAATAACGGAAGAACGGGCTTGTCGGCGACAGTACCAGGGTCGTGTTGCCATGGGCAAAGGCCTCGCGGTAGGCCTGCATCGCGCGGTAGAACGCGAAGAATTTCGGGTCCTGGCCATAGGCCGCGCCGAGGATTTTCGTCTTTTCCGCGTCACCTTGACCGCGCAGGATATCGGCCTCGCGCCGTGCTTCGGCGAGCAGCACCGTTACTTCGCGATCCGCGCGCGCCTTGATGCGCTGTTCAGTCTCTCGCCCTTCGGCACGAAACTGGGCGGCCTGGCGTTCACGCTCCTTCTGCATCCGCTTGTAGATCGCTTCCGAATTCTGCTCCGGCAAATCAGCCCGGCGGATGCGCACATCCACCACGCGAACACCAAAACCTGTAGCGTCAGCATTCATGTTGCGGGTAATGTCGCGCATCAGTGCTGCCCGCTTGACGGAGAGGACGGCGCTGAGATCCTGCGAGCCCAGAACACGGCGTACATTCGAGGACAGCAGCGGCGTAAGGCGCACCTCAGCCGTCTGTTCATTGGTCAGAGACTGGTAGAACAGAAGGGGATTGACGACGCGGTAGCGGGCGAACGCATCCACCACCATACGCTTCTTGTCTGCGGCAATGACTTCTTCTGCTGGTGCGTCCAGCGCCAGCAACTGTTTGGGCAGATAGACAACGTCCTGCACGAAGGGCAGCTTGGTATGCAGGCCTGGCGCGCTGACCACGGCGACAGGCTTGCCGAACTGCAGCACCAGCGCCTGCTGGGTCATGTCTACGGTGTAGACGCTGGCAAGGCCAATTGCGGCAAGAACCGCAACGACCACGGCGAGGAGAGTGGTTCCGGGTCTGCTCATTGGCCATCAGCCTTTTGCGGCAGGGCCGCCGTCGGGCCCTCAGTGACACTGACCGTTCCGTGCATCGGCACAGCGTGGGATTTGAGCTCCGGTAGCGGCAAATAGGGAACTACCCCGGTTCTGGCAGCTGAAGGGTCGATCACAATCTTGGGTGTATGGGCGAATATGCCGGACATGGTTTCCAGATACATGCGCTGGCGCGTTACCTGTGGCTCCAGGCGATAGGCCGCCAGTACCGACAGGAAGCGGTTGGCCTCGCCGGTGGCCTCGGCGATGGCCTTCTGCTTGTAGGCCAGCGCGTTCTGGACAATCTGCGCGGCGCGGCCGCGCGCCTCCGGGATTACCTGATTGGCGTAGGTCTCACCGCTGTTGCGCATGCCTTCCTGATCGGCACGCGCAGCCTGCACATCGCGGTAGGCGGCGATCACTTGGGCTGGCGGATCAGCTTTCTGCAGTTGCACCCGGGTAATCGTGACACCAGCGCCGTAGGAATCGAGCGTCTTCTGCATCAAGCGGCGGACGGCAACCTGGATAGGTTCGCGATCCTCGGTGAGAATGGGTTCAAGTGCCGTCTCGCCGACGATTTCGCGCATGGCACTTTCGGCAACCGCCTTGATGGTACGATCGGGATTTTGGACGTTGAACAGATAGGCTGCAGCGTCCTTGATCACCCAATAGACGGTGAAATTGATGTCAACGATGTTCTCATCGCCGGTGAGCATCAGGCTCTCACTGGGCAGATCGCCGTTTTCGCCAGAACCGATGTTGATCTGATGCTCGACCGTGACCTTGGGAGTTTCCACCGTTTCGATCGGCCAGGGCAGATGGTAATTGATGCCGGGTGCCGTGCGGGCAACGAATTTTCCAAAGCGCAGTACAACGCCTTGTTCATCTGCTCCGACCGAATAGATGCCGGACAAAAGCCAGAGGACAACGATGACAAGGCCCGCCAGCGCGAGCATCGGTCCATTGAGGCCGCCGTCGCGTTTGGAACTCAGGCGCTGCCATGCCTGCCGGACGCGGCGCAGCAGATCCTCAAGATCGGGTGGTCCACCAGGTGGCGTGCTGCGCGGCCCCTGGCCACCGCCCGGATTACCAGCGTCACCCGGACCACCAGAAGGAGCCCGTCCCCAAGGCCCGCCGGAATCGCCAGACGAGCCGCCATTTTGTTGCGTCCAGGGCATATCGATCCTACGTGGCGGAAGAAGGTTCAGCCAAAAGCCGTGATCCAGCAGTTCGCGGTGCCAAGGTCACGCCCCTTCCTTGGTTTCGCAAGGCCCGCCGGTTATATGTGCATCGTTGCGGCGGCGCAAATGCACCGCTCGCGCGGCATATAGGATCTGCGCCGCGCTTGCGCGCAGCCCGCCCGTCAACCGAAATTTCCGAGGACCGACCCGATGCCCCAACCGACGCAAGATGCGGTGCTTTCCGCCCTCGCCCGTGTGAAGGATCCCGACACCGGCCGTTCGGTGATCGATGCCGGGATGATCCAGGGCCTCGTCATCAAAGGCAGCAATGTCGGATTTTCGCTCGAGGTTCCGCCCGCACGCGGGCCGCAGGCGGAACCCCTGCGCAAGGCGTGCGAAGCAGCCGTCTCAGCAATTGCGGGCGTGACCTCGGTTACCGCTGTGCTCACAGCCCATCGTGACGGACCAGCAGCCCCGCCATCGCGGCCATCGCCATCTCCACGCCCAGCACCACGTGCAGGTCTTGACGGTGTCAACGCCGTCATTGCTGTGGCAAGTGGCAAAGGCGGCGTCGGCAAATCCACCGTGGCAGCCAATCTGGCACTGGCATTAGCGCGGCTGGGTCTTAAGGTCGGGCTCCTCGACGCAGACATTTATGGGCCCTCGCTGCCGCGGCTGTTCGCCATCGATGAAAAGCCGAAAGCGGAAGGTCAAAAACTGCTGCCGATCATGAAATATGGCATCAAGACCATGTCGATCGGCTTTCTTGTGCCACCCGACCAGGCGATGATCTGGCGCGGCCCGATGGTGCAAAGTGCCCTGACACAGATGCTGGGTGACGTGGCCTGGGCGCCGCTCGACGTGCTCGTCGTCGATATGCCGCCGGGCACGGGTGATGCGCAGCTGACCATGGCCCAGCAGGTGCCGCTCAAAGGCGCGCTCATTGTTTCCACACCGCAGGATCTCGCGCTCATAGACGCCCGACGTGGCATTGCCATGTTCCAGAAAACCCATGTTCCCATTCTGGGTCTCATCGAAAACATGAGCGTGTTCATATGCCCGCACTGCGGCGAGCCGAGCCATATCTTCGGTCATGGTGGCGCCCGCCAGACGGCAGAGGACCTGGGAGTACCGTTCCTGGGCGAAATCCCGCTTGTTGGGCAAATCAGGGCTCTGTCGGATGCGGGCACCCCGATCGTCGCACATGCACCCGACAGCCGCGAGGCACAGGCATTTCTTGCACTTGCCCGTGAGGTGGCTACGCGTCTGGAAGGTACTGGGCGCGCCGCACCGCGGCTCGTCCTGGAATAGCATCGATGCCGAGCCTGCAGCCCCAGATCCGACAGCTGTTTGCAACGCCTGTCTGCATTCACTTTCTGCCGGTCGCCAACGAGCTAAACGCAGCGTTGCGCCCTCTGGTGCTCGCGCGCCGGAGCGAGGCACCAATACAGCAGCTGCCAACCGGTCAAGGCTGGCGCTCAGGCAGCGATTTTGCCGACTGGGGCAAGGACCATGCGCAGACCCTGTTTCGGGTGATGCGTGACCTGGCAGATAGTCTGACCACCACTCGAACCGGCGGGCGGGTCAATATCGATTGGATCGTCACGGCCTTGGCATGTGTGCGCGAGAAGGGCGATCATCAGGATCTGACGACGCACCCAGGTGCCTTCTGGTCCGGCATCTACGTCGTCGACGACGGTTATCAGAAGCTCGACGATGCCGAACTGGGCGGGGAATGGGAACTTGCCGATCCGCGCGGGGCATTGCCGACCGCCGTGGCACCGCAATACGGCTTTCGCATTCAGGGCGGTCAGACTGCCGGACGCAGCGAGATCATTCGACCGGCCACGGGCATGGTCCTGCTCTATCCCTCATGGCAACCCTGCGGCGAACGGCCATTCCATGGACCGGCTCCGCGCATTACGGTCGAATTCGATCTCACGCCGCCCTGAACAAGAACATCATGTGCCCCCACCACGCGGTTTGCATGCGTGCGCGATGCGGCCCCCGGGCCAGGCTGCGACAGCGGTTCACGCGGCCGTAACAGGACAGATCCGATCCGCTTCTATATCGTCACGGGTGTGATGGGCTGCGTATGGCGCAGTTCGCCCTGCCACAAAGGAAACGTGTCGCCTTTTCATCCGGCATTGCGGCACAAGGAGATGGCGATATGGCGACAAAGACGCGCAAACCTGTCGACGCCCCGCACGATGACGTCGGACTTTCTGTACGCGACTATCGCGTGCTGGCCGAGTTTCGTTATCTGCTTGCCAAGTTCCTGGCCTTCAGCGAAGCAGCGGCGCAGGGTGCCGGTCTTTCACCGCGTCAGCATCAGGCTCTGCTTGCAATCAAGGGATTTGCGGGCGGGCCTGATGTCAGCGTCGGCGATCTTGCCGAGCGCCTCGGCATACGCCACCACAGCGCCGTAGGTCTTGTCGACCGGCTGGTTGCCAGTGGATATCTGCTGCGCCGTACCGATCCGACGGACCGGCGCCGGATTTTCGTAGTGCTTACCTCTGCCGGCGAAAAAAAACTCGCCGCGCTCTCCGCCATCCATCGCGATGAACTCAAACGCCTCACCCCGCTGCTCAAACCCTTGCTCTCGCAGCTGGATGCCGCAACAGACATGGCAGGACATGAGCGGCCCGCCTGAGCGGTGCGGGCACGCTCAGCAATCGCGGACCTACGCGTTGAAGGCCAGACGCAGGCCTGGCTTGGCCCAGTCCACTGCCAAAAGTCGTCCCGTGCCGGAGGCAGTAATGTAGGCGGTTTTCATCGCCTTGCCGCCCCAACAGATATTCGTGACCAGGGGATCGGCGATGGCAAAATGCTTGGCCTTGCCGGTGTCCGGATGAAAGGTGGTAATGCCGCCAGCCAGCAGCGTAGCGCAGCAAATCCCGCCGTCGGCCTGCACGCCAAGCGAATCGAAATAGGCAAGTCCGGGAAAGGCTCCAACAAAAACACCCGGCGTAAACCCTTCGACCCTGTCCGCTCGTCCCGGCCCCTTCAGTGGCAGCCGGTAGAGGCGTCCGGTGAAGGTCTCCGCGTAATAGACGTTACGTCCGTCCGGGGAGAGACCAACGCCATTGGGAGTAATCAGTTCACGCAGCACGCGGGTGATCTTGCTGCCGTCAGGCCGCGCATAATAGAGCGCGCCATGGGTGCGATATTCGTGCGTCGTTGTGCCGTGGTCGGTGAACCAGAAGCCTCCGCTGGTATCGAAGACGATATCATTGGGAGCGATGAGCCGGTCGCCATCGCAGGCGCTGTAGAGACGCTCGACCTTTCCCGTCGACAGGTCGACACGCTCGATCCAGCCGCCGCGATGGCCTTTGGGCGCGTGGCCTGGAATCGTCAGCCCCTGACGGCGGTGGTATTCGAAATTCTCGCCGTTGTTGCAGACATAAAGTGCCCCGTCAGGACCGATAGCTGCGCCATTGGGGCCGCCCTCGCACACCGCAATGGTCTGTTTTTTCCCATCCGGTTTGACCC
This sequence comes from Alphaproteobacteria bacterium, assembly GCA_028869725.1. Lineage (GTDB taxonomy): Bacteria > Pseudomonadota > Alphaproteobacteria > Micropepsales > Micropepsaceae > Rhizomicrobium. Next base: position 28,382 of record JAGWRJ010000796.1, read on the forward strand.
GGGTGATCTTCTTGGCCTGGATCTCGACCACAATAACCGAGCCGTCATCCATGGCGACCGGCCCTTCGGGAAACTTCAATCCGCTTGCAACTTCACGAATGCTCATGCGCACCCCCATTTTTCCATCAGGCCAAGGCTAATCCGCTGGTGGCTGAAGGCAAGGGCTCGAAGCGGTTCGCACCAAGGTGACGAAGGCATAGGCGAGCCCATCGGGGCTGACATGCTGCGTGCGCGCCGCCTCGCGCCATTGACCTTGCGGAAAGTCAGGCAGGACGGTGTCGCCCGCTATGTCGGCATCGATCTCGGTGAGTTCGATCCGGTTGGCCCATGGCAGAAACGCGGCATAGACCTCTGCACCGCCAATCACTGCGATCTCGGCGGGATGTTCCACGCGC
>JAGWRJ010000797.1 GCA_028869725.1 Alphaproteobacteria bacterium
CGCCTATGGCGATCCGCTGCCTATCACGAGGCGGCTGCTCGAGGACGGGGCGAACAACCTGGTGCTCGACGCGCCCGTTCCGCTCGCCTGTCCGGTGCGGGTGCTGCAGGGGCAGCGCGACCCCGACGTGCCGTGGCGCACCGCGCTCACGCTCGCCGAGCGGATCGAGGGCCCGGACGTGCAGGTGGTGCTGATCAAGGACGGCGATCACCGTCTGTCTCGCCCCGCGGACCTGCGCCTGCTCGTCGACATCGTCGCCGCGATCCTGCCTGTCGGATAAAAGTTCGTTGGTTCTTTCTTACAAGAAGGCGACGTGATACTTCCCATACCCAGCCGCTAGGGGTAGATAAGGGGGGCGCGTCGTGAGCGCGCTGCCCCGGGATTTTCTGCGGGTATGGTGGGGGGGGCGCTTTCGCCTCCAGCCGATATGGAATGGGCCAAGCCGCAGTACACACGCAATCAGGTCGATAGAGCGGGAACCGTCATCATCAAGCCACTGCCGGTCGATTGGACAACTCCTGAGTGGAGAGAGGCTTTTGCCGCTTATCGCCATGCTGTTGAGGTCGTAAATAATTGGCGATCTGCGCACAGTTATCCGCTGAATTGCTTCCAGACGAACCTTAGAACGCGCGCACGCAAAACGTCACAGCAACCTCTCGTAAGTCAGAGACTTAAGAGGTTTGAGTCGATACATAACAAGCTGTCGAGAAAACAAACCGAGACGATGCAGCTATCTCAAATGCAGGACATCGGAGGATGCCGTGCGGTTCTCCCTTCCTGCCGTGAAGTATATGAGCTTGCCGAATCATATCGGAGCAGTACTAGGAAATTCGCCCAAGATTTAGTTGGAGACGGGAAGGATTATATAGCAACTCCCAAGCCAGATGGCTATAGGAGCCTTCATCTTATATATCGTTGGATAGGACCCAACAATAATAAATCGTGGGACAAGCTGCGAATTGAAATACAAATTCGCTCGCTAAATCAACATGCATGGGCCACTGCATTAGAAACGGTTGATATTCTTACCAAACAGGCATTGAAGGCGAACCAGGGCGATGAAGAGTGGAAGAGATTTTTCCTGCTGATGTCTTCAGTTATCGCAATAGGAGAAAAATGTCCGCTTGTCCCCGGAACACCAGGAGAGATCCGTCACTTGCGTCAAGAGCTTTCGGATTTATCTAGAAACCTCGATGTAGTCCATGTATTGTAAGGATTTCGGCATGGAATAAAAGCAATTCATGAGCAGAAAATAACTCCAGATAGGGGCTATTATCTCCTACATCTAAGCGTCGAAAACAAGAAAATTTCGTGGTCCTCGTATGGTTGGCTCGAATCTCAGCGGGCGAATGAAAAATACACGAAGCTAGAACAGGAACTGAAGGGAAGACCGGGCGAACATGTGGTGTTGGTTAAGGCGGGATCGTTATCCGCGATCAAACGATCTTACCCAAGCTTCTTTTTGGACACCGGCCTCTTTTTGGATTTGCTGCAATCGGCATTGAACCCAGGCGCCACGGCCCTCCCGCTGGGGGGCGTTCCATAGATGGCAACTGCGTCAAGTGCGCGATTAAAATCGGCAGCATCCTCAGAGGCCCCAATCTCGCGAGCGGCCTCTATAAACCTCTCGCGCTGGGGCTTCTCATCCTTGGGTGACGGCCTTTTAGGGGGCATGGGGCAGTCTCATGGTTGAGGTTTCAGACTTGGAACATCTGTGCGCCCGGGGGGACCTCGAACTCGCGGATCGCCTCTGCGATGCCGAAATCAACCGCCTCTTGAGCGTCAAAAAACACATCTCCCAGCGCATGCTGGCTCCAACTGCTAGCGGGAATATTTGTATGGGACCGGATAATTGCCTCTACGCGAGCGTCTTCCCCTTCGATATAGTCCGCAGATGCCCGCATCTTGGTTGCCGTCATAGGCTCGCGAGGAGAAAGGGTAGATTTGTGGATCATAAAAGTGCCGTGGGCGCTGACATATCTCGTACTGCGATAGATGATACTGATCCTCCATTATATCCATGCAACTTAATAGGAAATGTCTTCAAGAAGTTATATAAAGCTATCCCGTCGGAAACCATGCCTCCGGTTGACTGGACAAGAAGATGAATCTCTTTTGCGCCGCCTTGAGTGGCCCCGCTCAGATTCGAAAATATTCTGCTGAGGCTATCTTGATCGATAGGGCCTCCCAGCGAAGCATAAACGACATCAGGAATAGCCATCCTCATTCCTCGCTTTCAAATGGCAGCCGGAGTTGCCGAGAATCGTCCTTGAACGCCCCGTGCGCAGCCCGTAGCGACACAGCCACCCTAGACTTGGGCGGCTTGCTCGCCACGAGTCGTTCGATAGGTCAGGCGCTTGCCTGCGGCGCCTTTGAGGGCGCGCTCGGCGCGGATCACGTCGTCGGCGCCGAGGCGCTGGCGATTGTTATACCGGAAGTCGAACTCGGCCAGATAACGGTGGAGATGCTTCTCCCCGCAGTGCTGATAAATGCCGAGCATCCCGCGCTTGAAGATGGAGAACACGCCTTCGACGGTGTTGGTGTGGACATCGCCGCGCACGTATTCGTCCTTCCCGTGCTCAATGGCGTCGTGGCTGCAGAACTCGGTGCCGACGCCCCAGTAGAGACGGCTCTCGTCGGTCAGCAACAGGCTCTCACGGTCGATGTTGGCGCGCACCAGCGGGACGATGTTGGCAACGGTCGCGCTCTCGACATGGAAGGAGCGAACCTCGCCACCGCGCTCGACAAGGCTCAGCACGGGCCGCTTGTGCCCATAGCCGCGCCAAGCCTTCTTCCGGCCTTCCTTC
>JAGWRJ010000070.1 GCA_028869725.1 Alphaproteobacteria bacterium
GGCATCAGCCGGCACGGATATGCACCGCGCCCGGCGTCATCGCCGCGGACGGATCCCTGTCCGGACTGGCCGGGATGATGCTGCGCTGAGGTCGCATGGGCAGGCACCCGGCCTGCGCGCCGCGAACATGCCATCGATCGAACTTCGACGACTCGAGAAGTGCTTACCCTTGGCCAACGCGAAGGGCAGCATGCGACCCTTTGCAGACGCTCAACGCTTGAATTTAGCGGCGCGCGTAGCGCGTCCGCTGAAATGAGTAGTTAGATGCCGGCCGCTCCACGGATAAGGCCCGCAGCTATGTTGGATGCAACTGATTTGACTAAATCTAGCGTCATATCCAGACCACGTGATGCAAATGTTTGTTTTGTCTTTGCCCAGACAGTGTCGTTCCTTACGGTGTCAAGGAACTCATGCCCAGCCCACGTTAAGCTCGTAAGCATAACGACGGCGGGGATTTCCGGGGTGTAGCCGCCATACATTGACGAGCCTGTTGCCAGCCCCGCCTCAATAACAAGCGCCTCATGATATTTGACCGTGTCATTGTCATACCCGTCAAAAGCAGCGCTCCGCTGGCTCAATTCGAGTGCGAACAATATTTTGCGAACGAGTTCCATGTCGCGTTTCATGTGCGAAATTCCATCTGCCGGCATCTAACGTGGAGCTAAGGGGCTGCGCGCTTTTGCGCAGTCCCGCTTGAGCGTAAGGTTATACGTCATCGGTTATTTGTGGCAAGAACCCATTGAACACCACTGAGTTCTCTAAAAATGTTCATCGATAGCATGGAGAAGAACAGAGGAAATCTCTCAATCTCGGCCTCGACATAGGCTTGAATTTCACTTTGGTACGCTTTGCCAAGCGTGTCGTTCTCCATGGCAGCAGCTCGTACCTCCTTTGCAAACTGGACTATAAGTTCTGAGTTCTCGGTAGCCTGTGAGCCTTCCAGTTGTTCTAACCTGGCTAGCAAGTCAAATTGCTCCAGCCACTCTGGTTCGCTACACGCAATGGAGTGTGTTCCTGCTTTTATGTACGTATTTCTGTGATGCCCAGTTAGATCAGAGGCTGGTCTGAAATTGGTATTTTTGATAAGGCATCTGCGCTTTTTGGCATCTACAAGATCGTTTACATCCTCCAATGCCGGAGATGCGTAAAGTACAAGCGCTTTGCCACCAAACTTTAAAGCAAGGTGCGCAAGTAGTACCTGCTGCTCCTGGTAAATGTCGTACCTGAAGTATTTTTGATTCCAGTGCGACCACTCCGAACCAAGCTTGGAGGTAATTAATTCTGGCCGCTTGTATTGAAATAGTAGGTTGGCCTTAATGCTTGGAATATTCTTGATTTCTCGACCAAGATGCTTCTCCATTTCGTCTGCGACTTCACGCAGATTTGCTCCTTCATATGGAAGATGGAATAAGTACGGATAGTCAAGGTGCCGCCAAAGCCAACGGCTTCGAAAAAAGCCTGAGGCATCTGCACCAATGCCCCCTTCTTGTACCTGCCCAAACGGGAAGTAAATCGATGCTAGTCGATCAAGTTCTGTGTTGAAGTAACTCTCAAACGTCTTTTCTTCGTATCTTGGCTGCATACTTAGGCTCGGTATGGACTATGACGTATAACGTCAAGGTAAGGGGCGGCGCACTTTTGCGCCGTCCCTCTTGACCGATGGGTTAGGGCTCATAGGGGAACTCCAAAATAATGGCGAAATATATAGCCAACCATGAGAACAAGAGTTCCTCCGACAATAAGAAGCCAAATGGCTCCTATTGGGCGTTGCCAAACGTTAAGAGGGTTTTGATTTATTTCAGCGGCTAACCATTCTAGCGCAAGCTCATGTTTATCGCCCCTAGACAAATCGCCTGCCTCAACGGATGCTTTTACTGCCGAGACACCTAAAGATTCAAACTCAGAAAAGCAGTCAGATTTAAATTGTTTTAACGCTGATTGTAATTTGGATTCATCCCAGACTAAACCACTTGAACCATATCTAGGAACAAACTCATTTTTCAACTTATTAAACAAAATGGCATCGACAAGAATTTCACCATTTGCAGGGAAAGTAACATTGCGCCATTGCAAATGTTGATGCTTTGTATTTTTAACAAGAATAGTGGGCATACGTAACCCTAACACCTGAATTAAGGGGAGCCGCGAAGCGGCTTCCCTTTGAATGAATTGTTAGACCTCAGAGCCAACGGCGCACGGCGCTTTTGTAGGCGATGAACTGCTGGCCAAAGAGCTCCGTCAAGGCTAGCTCTTCGGGGATGATTTGGAATTGCGTAATGAACCGAACGAAGATGGCAGGGCCGAGCAGCGCAATGGGCGCGGCCAAGTACACGGCCCACCCAACGAGGACAAGCGTAACCCCGAGATACATGGGGTTCCTCGTATGGCGGTAGATGCCGCCTGTGACCAATGAAGTTGCTGCTCGAGGCTTGAGCGGATTTGTTGTCGTCTTGGACCGGCGAAACGCTATAGCGCCAGACACAGCTACCGCAATGCCCAGCACAACAAGCGCAAGTGCAGAGCCAATTCGGAGCGCCGGGTCGGCGTGAATTGGGGTAAACAACCGAGCGACGGCCCACATCGCGGCTCCGAGTAGGATGGCTACGATCGGAGGTGGAATTTTGTGATTGAGTCGACGCATGGTCTGGGGTCTAACGTTCGCTATAACCGGCGGGATTGGGCGACGCGCCAAAGGCGCGTTGACCAAGACCGTCCGCGTTGATGGCGTTGTTGGGCGGCAAGGTCACCATGACAGGCTCGGCTTGGCGACCATGAGGTAAACAATGATGACTATGATGAGCCCCGACGCACCACCAAA
>JAGWRJ010000798.1 GCA_028869725.1 Alphaproteobacteria bacterium
AAGTACATGTATGACACTGCGGAATTGATTCCCACGTCTGTCACCATGATGACCAAGGCAAGCAGTAAGCCTGCCTTGGGCGCTTTCAGCAGAAGAACGATTGCCAGAGGGTCCAGGAGGACGAGAGAAGCCCAGTAGCTGTTGACGAGCGGGTGATGTGGAAGGCACCACCCATTTAGGATGCTATTGACCCGGCGCAATCGCAGTGAACACACGTCGCACGTCGAGCAGCGCTATTTATAATGTTTGTTCACCGACTTCAAACTCCCAAGGACGGAAAGCGTTTCGCGGATCTGCTCCCTACGCTGTGCGTCCTTCTCGTCAATCAGGAGGCTGCGGAGGCTGGCCATCGCCGCCTCGACGGAGATGTGAGGCTCAATCATGGGCCGCTGGATTCTCCATTCATTCCCCGATTTAATTAAGACGAACGTCACAACCTGATGTCGTGTCGACGAACGAGAGAAAGCCAGGTCGCTCAGTTGCCCCAGCACAGCGTACCCAACAGTGACGGTCGCGCTCGTCGGTTTGCTATGGGAGCCTAGGATCGCGAATTTCTTTATTACATGGACAGAGTCCCAGCCTGGCTCCTCGGGCCACGTGACGAGCGAAAACATTGTATTGAGAAGCGGGTTCTGGCTAGAGAGTCTGGCGCCTTTCGCGTCAAGAGCGCAATACTCACTCATGACTGCGGCTGGGGATCGCGCGACATCAGGACTCTTGGCGTCGGCAGGCAGGTTCCGAGTGACGAAAAGACCAGCGAGCAAAGCCATGGCAATCGATCGCGTGCCCAACGCCTTCCTGATTCTTATCAACGTCTGACGAAACGACGCTTTGCGGTTCTTCAGCATTACAATCAGCCCGTCAATCTCAGTGATCCGCTGCGTTGAAGCCGCATTTCACGCAGCATATTGGATGTGTTTGTTTCTAAAATAACTGCGCACGCGTGCAGGTGATTTTTGAATGCGCCGAGAGTGACTTAGAAGCGTGCGCCTCAGTTCGTTCTGATCTTTCGGCGGAATACCGCGTTGAAGCTCTCCTTTCAAATCTCCATTGAAATATTCCGTCGGGTTCAGTTCCGGAGAGTAGGGCGGCAGATAGAACACCTCGATTCGATTGGCGTGCTTTTCAAGCCACGCGCGCACCGCCTTGGCCTTGTGAACGTTCAGATTGTCGAGGATGAGGAACACCCTGCGAGGGGCGTCCTGGATCAGTCTGCGCATGAACACGATCAGCCGCTCGGGGCTCAGGCCTCCAGGGTAGATCATGAACCGCACCTTCCCCTGGTTCGTCACCGCCGCGATCATCGACAGACTCTTGCGACGAGCGGGGATCTTCACGATCGGTGTCTGGCCCGGCGGTGCGTAGCCGCGATGACGACTCTCGTCCGAGCGAACCCCGGTCTCGTCACCCCAGCTGATCTCGGCGTTTTCCCGCTTCGCGCGCGCCTTGATCTTCGGATATTCGATCGACAGCCAGTCCTTCACCGCCGCATCGTCGCGCTCGTACGCGCGCCGCGCTGCCTTCTGCGGGGTGTAGCCCCACCGCGCCACGTACTCTCCGACTCCGCGAATCGACAGTCGGATATCGAATTCCCGCCGGATCAGTTCCCGAATCGCACCGCGGGTCCACAGCGCAAACGGCAACGACAGCTGATCCGGACACTTCCCGCAGATCAACTGCTGTGCCCGACGCTCTTCCTTCGCCGACAGTGCTCGAAGGCTGCCCTGCGGCCGCCCGCCACGCGACATACCTTCCAGCATCTCCGGAGTCCCCTCCAGGCGCTTGAGCATCGTCGACACGTACGAACGGGTGTAGCCGGTGATCTGTGCAATCTCCACGTGCGTCTTGCCCTGCTCCCGCAGCATCACCATCTGCCGACGCAACTCCAGGCGAACATCCGTACTTGCGCTTCGACGATCAGGTTTGTTCGGCATTCCGCATCATCGCATCATGCCGCCCAATTGTCTAGTAGTTACACGCCGGGTTAATAATAAGGTGCGTCGCAGTGCCGATAGAGAAAGCCACTACGTATATCAGCAGCACCAGTCGAATGCCGACGGGGTAGGGCTTACTCGATTGCCACACCAGCTTCATAGCAGGTCGCCTACGCGGCGAGGCTGTGCGATGCCGAGCGCAGCGGATTCGCGGCGAAGTACCGTTTCCACAGTCTCGGAGTGAGGTCGGCGACGCGGGATGCTCGCCCACTCGTTGCAGGACGTCGACGAAGTAGGTGTAGACGTTGATGCCGTGCAGGCGGCAGGTGACGATGAGGGACTCGGCGATGCCAACCTGTTAGGCGCCGAGTAACGTTTGGAGGGCTGACAGCACGGCAGCAAGAATGCTCAGCATTGCGACAAGAATTTGAACGTCTTTATTCTGACTTCTCAAGATCGAAGCAAAGACTTTTATGCCAACGATCTCAGTTACTAATCAGTTCATAAGTATGTTCACTTAGTGACCGGATGGTGATATCCTTGCGGAATGACGCGACAAGATGCCCGGAAACTCGATCACGCGACGTTGGAAGCGATTCGTATCCGGGCGGTGCAACA
>JAGWRJ010000799.1 GCA_028869725.1 Alphaproteobacteria bacterium
AACAGGGATGTTCAGGCTGGGGTTTAGAAAAACACAATCGTTTCGCCAAGGATGGCTGTGTGACAATTATCGTTGTGCCGGCGTAGCTCAGTTGGTAGAGCAACGCATTCGTAATGCGTGGGTCGGGAGTTCGACTCTCTCCGCCGGCACCATCTCGCTGATCTCGTCATGCCCATGGAACCATCCCTGGTGTGCTGACCTGCCCTGCTCACAGCGCTGCGCAATCCTGCTCCGCTTGTGGTCCCAGGGCGCACATCCATGTGCGCCCGCTCGAAACTTTGTTTCTCGCCCCTGTCAGGGCGCTCGGACGCATGCGAGCGGTGCTCGCATTGAAGCCGCCGTCCTCACCCGCGGGCGGGTTGCAGTGCAGGACGTGCACCTTCTTGTGCGGATAGGGATTTCAGCAGCGGAATTGCAGCGGTGGCTGCGAGGGCGCAGATGAGCGCTGCGATCCCCAGTCCGCCGAACAAGCGCATGTAAACCGGCAGCGTCGCGGTGGCTCCTGAATAACCGGGTTGCACGTGCGCCAGCCCGGCAATCGCTCCGCCGGCATACAGGCTGACGCCCATGGCCAGGAACCACGCGCCCATGACGATGCCGCGCACGCGCTCCGGCACGAGCTGCGACACCATGGAAAAACCGAGCGCACTGATCAGCAGTTCTCCCAGCGATTGCGCCGCGTAGCCGGCCACGAGCCACCACGGAGACACGATGCCGGCGTGCGCGCTGAAGCCGCTGGCCGCGTACAGGAAAAATGCCAGGGCCAGGAGATACAGGCCGACCGCGTACTTCGTCGCCATGGAAAAATCCCCGTGTGCGCTGCGGTTCATGCGGTGGTAAAGCCAAGCCAGGGGCGCGGCCAGTACCACCAGCCAGAACTGATTGAGATCCTGAAATTGCGCCGCCGAGACCTGTACGCCCAGGAACTCGTGCCTGACATTGCGCAACGCGAACAGCGTGAGCGAAGTGTAGATCTGCTGGTTGTACACGGCCCAGACGGCCGACATGCAGATGAAAATAATGCAGGCTGCCACGCGTCGGCGGTTCCCGGCGTCGCCGCTGCGCAGCAGGCGCACGAAGATCAAGGCCGTGAGCAGCAACAGCAGGCTGACAATCCCGAGCGCGGCGGCGCGGTAGCGGATGATCTGCGCAAGCACGAATGCGATGACCAGCGAGACCAGGATCACTGCGCCGAGCTTGCGCCAGTTGAGTTTTGCAAAGTCCGGGGCCGTGCCATACGGGCGCAGATAGTGCTGAAAAGCCCCGTAATTGATAAGGCCGAGCGTCAGCCCGACGGCACTTAGCCCAAAGGCCAGATGCCAACTGTCGAACCGCAATCCGCCGATGTCGAGGTACCAGGCCGGATGATCCTTGATCCAGGGCGTCAGCAGGATCGAGACAAACGAACCGATGTTCAGCGAGGTGTAATACAGGGTGAACAGGATGTCGAGCCGCGAATGATCGCCTTCGTAAAGACGGGACGCCAGATTGTTGGGGTTTACCTTGAACAGGCCATTACCCAGGGCGATGAGTCCCATGGCCGGGAAAAACGTGGAGGGTAAAGGGACCGAGAGCAGCACGTAGCCCAGACCCAGGGTAATAGCTCCCAGCACCAGCGTGCGGCGCGCACCCAGTATGCGGTCACCCACGTAGCCGCCCAGCATGGGCATGGAATAAACCAGCGCGGAGAAGGCGCCCCAGATGATGTCAGCCCGGGCATCGCCCATGCCGAGGCGCTCCACCATGTAGAGCACCATGAGCGAAGCCATGCCGTAATAGCCAAAGCGTTCCCAGATTTCGATGGCGAACAACACTAGGAACGCTTTGCGGGGCTGCGGACGAGGCATGGCGTCGGCAGGCGTCATCTATAATCGTCCTTGGCGAATCGCAGGCACATTGCCATTATTCCCCCTGAATTTTGGATTCGGACTCGCCGGAGAAAGCGCCGTGAAAATCCGCGATATGAACTGGATGCAGGTTGAAGAATACCTCAAGAAGGACGATCGAGCGGTGCTGCCGATTGGCAGCACCGAGCAGCATGCCCAGTTGAGCCTGTGCGTGGACCATATATTGTCGGAACGGGTGGCGCTCGAGGCCGCGGAACCCCTGGAGGTGCCGGT
>JAGWRJ010000800.1 GCA_028869725.1 Alphaproteobacteria bacterium
AACACTTGGCAGCTATCAGATCCAGGGGGTTCTGGCCCATAACGGTCCATCAAATCCGACCCTGAAGGCGGTGCTGCATGTGCCCGCGAGCTGGATGGCCGTCACACCGGCTGGATCCTGGCTGTGGGTAGCGGTCGGCCTTGCCCTGGTCGGCGCCTTGGGTACGGTGCTGCTGCGTAAAACGCCGGTTCTTGCCTTCCTCTCCTCGGCGCTCGTTCCCATCAGCACGATTACGACCGCAGGGCTTGCGCTCTTTCCATTTCTCCTGCCCTCCTCCCAGGATCCGAGCGCAGGTCTGACGATCTGGGACGCCTCATCGAGCAAGCTGACCCTTGGCATCATGCTGGGTGCGGTGGTGATCTTCCTGCCGATCATCATCGCCTACACCTCCTGGGTCTATTACGTGATGCGCGGGCCGGTGCGCAGCTCCGACATCACGCAAAACTCGAAAACCGCCTATTAGGAGCACGCGATGTGGTATTTTTCCTGGGTATTGGGTCTTGGCTTTGCGGTTACGCTCTCCGTCCTCAATGCCATGTGGCTGGAAAATCGCGTCGACCGCTCGGGCTGATCCCGATGTCTCGCACGCCCCTCAATCTGCTCTGCGCAGGAATGTGAGCAGCGTGAGGAGATGCCGTGCCAGGCGATCCCCCAACAGGGATGAAAGCACCTGGGCGGCGTGCAGCTTGCGCGATGGCAGAATGTCATTGCGGTGAAGCCCATCCAGCGCCTGTCGCCACGAAGGGTCCAAGACCTCGAAAAGACTGCGTCCAGCACCATCAAAAATCTCGCGAAGCGCCTTTCTCTGCGCCACGTCGAAGCCGCCGCGCGCCCGCCACAGGGCTTCGATCTGCTCGCCATTGTGCAGCACATCGCGCCAGAACCTGGCTGGCGTACGCCGCGACAAGCCTTCTGGCTGCACACGGTAATAGGCGCCCACATGCCGGGCATGCGCGAATTTGGCACCGCAGACCGCAGCATCAAAGAGAAAGCGCGCGTCATCGATGATGAAAAGATCGTCGCGGAAGCCGCCGATGCGCGCGACAAGCTCTTTGCGAAACAGCAGCGCCGCCGGAGGGGCCGAGAACGTGGTGGCGCAGGCAACCTCCGCCCCGTCGCGGTGAAAGCGCACCCAGTCAGCCGTCCGCGCCGTAACGGTTGCTTGCTCGATATCCGCGTCCTCGCGGAACTCGGCCCAATCTGTGACCACCACATCGGCACCTGATTCAGCAGCAACCTCAAGGCGCCGGGCGATCGTCTGCGGCGCCAGTATGTCATCTGAATCCACGAACTGAACCCACTCGGCATCGAGCGCAGCAATGCCGCGATTGCGGGCGCGGGCCACGCCCCCGTTTGGCCCCGTCAGTATGAGGGCGGATGGAGCACAGGCGCGGGCACAGGCGAGCGTACCATCGCTCGAGCCGTCATCCACGATGATCACCGCGTGCAGCGGGCTCTGCTCGTAAATCGACTCCACGGTACGGCTCAGAAACCGTTCCGCATTGAAAGCCGGAACGATGACGTCAACAGACATGATTGAGGAGCCGGTTCATCGCCATCTCATCCAGGCCTTGCGTGTCCCAACAGAGGTCCGAGGAGAACGCTAACCGCTGTTTCAGGGGCTGACAACCTGAAGGGGCGCCAGTGCCGTTATGGAGAACCTCTCAGCCATGAGGCTCAAACCGGCATGCACCGCGCCAGCAAGCCTGCCGACCCTCTGCCGCCAGCAGGACCACCTCCTTGGGCAGAGGCCGCAGCATTGGTCACCATCTTGCTTTGGCTTGAGACTTCCCTATCGTTGATGCGGGATCTGGGACGCGACCAATGGATTTGCAGCTGTCGGACAAGGTGATCTTCATTGCCGGGGCAAGCCGCGGCATCGGTCTTGGCATTGCCGAAACCTGCCTGCGCGAAGGGGCACGCGTCGGCCTCGTCGCCCGCCAACAGGGTCCCCTTGACGAATCCACGACGCGCCTTGCCAGCCAGTATGGGCGTGACCGCCTCTGGAGCCGCACGGGCGACATGCGCAGCACTAAGGACGTCGAAGCGGCGCTTTCTGCGTGTGAAGCGGAGTTCGGTCCCATCTGGGGGGCCGTGGCCAATGTGGGAATTCATCCCTGCCCTTCGGGCTTTGACGTCGACGACGAGACCTGGGCTCAGGGTCTCGACCAGAATCTGGGATCATCGTTTCGCGTCGCACGTGGCGCGCTTTCGCGCATGACGCCACGCCAGGAGGGTGCAATCGTACTGATCAGCTCCATTGCAGGCATGCGTGCCATGGGTTCACCTCTCACCTATGGGACCGCCAAGGCCGCGGTCAATCACCTGGCCGCAGAGCTGGCGCGTATCGCCGGAAAGACCAATATCCGCGTCAATGCACTTGCGCCCGGCAACATCATTTTTCCGGATGGCGAATGGGAACGGCGGATGAACGGACCTCGGCGCGAAGCCTGGGAACGCTGGGTCAAGCGCGAAGCTCCGCTGCAACGCTTTGGTACGCCCGAAGAGATCGGCGCGGTCGTCGCCTTCCTCATGAGCCCGTGCGCAAGTTTTGTCACTGGCGCAATGATCGCCGTCGACGGCGGACAGAGCGCGTAACGAACCTGTGCCCCCAAGAATGGCGCGCGCCTGTGCGCCGGTGCAAACCCGGCCCGCGCACCGCTGCTAGTTGGCCTCTGCCGCTTGACGCGAGGAGGAAGCATCGCGCCTCTGTGGTTATCTAAAGGCGCGCTTCAGGGCCCCCTTGTGCACTGGCCTTGGCGCATCTGTCCCCGCGCATCCTCCCACGTAAACTTGACTCCTGAGATTGGTGTGATCCTCTTGGGCACAGGTGGTTGGAGCAGATGCGTCCGCGTTTTAGGTCTCAGGTGAGGTTTGCGTCCGCCGAGGCGTGGGCGCCTGGCGCGTAAACTGTATCTTGTCAGGCTCTATAGCGTGGTCGGGCTTGGGACGGGCGCGCCTCTTTGATGCCACCTGGCTGGTATGGCGACAGCGCTGTCCGATGCGCAGTACAGAGGAACCGCATGAAACTGGAACTTTTGGCCGAAGAGGAAGGCTTCCGGGACGAGGTTCGGCAGTTTCTGGCGGAGAATCTGACAGCTGACCTCATCGCGGCAGCTGCCTGCACGACCAGCGTCTTTACCGAAAAAGAGGCGAGCATCGCCTGGCAGAAGATACTCCATGGGAGGGGCTGGGTCGCACCCAGCTGGCCCAAGGAATATGGTGGAACCGGCTGGAATGAAATCGAGCGCCACATCTTTGCTACCGAGTGTGCCCGTGCTGGCGCGCCGGGCCTTGCGCCCATGGGCCTTAGAATGGTCGGCCCCTGCATCATGCACTACGGCACGGATGAGCAGAAGGCGTTCTATCTGCCGCGTATTCTTTCGGGGGAAGATTACTGGTGCCAGGGTTATTCGGAGCCTGGATCAGGTTCCGATCTTGCCTCGCTCAGCTTGCGTGCGACGAGCGATGGCGATGACTATGTCCTCAACGGGACCAAGATCTGGA
>JAGWRJ010000801.1 GCA_028869725.1 Alphaproteobacteria bacterium
CAGAGGGATACCATGAACCAGTCGATCAGCTTTGCGCATACCGCGCTCCACGAATTGACAAAGGCGACCGATATTCTCTCCCCGGATCCGGAGCGTTCTGCCAATTTTGTGGTTTTGCGCTCTCCGGTTGTTCCCTCGGTGCTGATCGAAATGGGATATCTCTCCAATGCGCACGATTGCCACCAAATGGCCACTTCGGTCTGGCGTAATCGTGTGGCAGAGGCTATTGCCGACGCGGTGGACCGCCACTTCGCCCCGCTTGCGGGCAATACGCCTGTGGCAGCGCGCGGCCGTGTCAGGACGCGGCGACCGGTGGAGTAGGCAAGACCGTGGCGGCGCAATTGGGTGCTCCGACGGGTACCGACAGTAAGGGTTAGGTATGGCGCGTAAAATCTGGGTGACACTTGGCGTGGCGGCGGGTTCGCTTCTGGTTGCCAGCTTTGTCGTGCTTGGTATTTATGTCTATCTGGTGACGCGTGATCTGCCCAGCATCCAGTCGCTGAAGAACTATAATCCTCCTGTGACAACGCGGGTCTATGCCTCGAACGGAACGGTGATCGGCGAGTACGCCCGTCAGCGACGCATTTTCGTGCCCATCTCCTTCGTGCCGCGCCGGGTTATCGATGCCTTCATTTCCGCAGAAGACAAGAACTTCTTCACTCATCCTGGCATTGATCTGGGCGGCATTCTGCGCGCAAGCATCAAGGATGTCGGACTTGTGCTGGAGGGGCGCCGGCCACAGGGAGCGTCGACGATCACCCAGCAGGTCGCGCGCAACTTTCTCCTCAATGACAAGCTGAAGCTGAGCAGGAAGATCCGCGAGGCCATACTCGCCATCCGCATTGACGCCACCTATTCGAAGGACAAGATCCTCGAGCTCTATCTCAACGAGATTTTCCTTGGTGAAAACTCCTATGGCGTGGCCGCGGCCTCGCTCAACTACTTCGGCAAATCGCTCGACCAGCTGTCGATTGCCGACTGTGCCTTTCTGGCGTCGCTGCCGCGCTCACCCACCCATTATGATCCCCGCTTTCACCATGCCGCGGCGCTGGCACGACGCAACTGGGTGATCGGGCAGATGCAGGCCAATGGCTACATCACGGCCGCCCAGGCCCGGCAGGCCATTGCCCAGCCGCTGATCACCCAGACCCGGGCGCTGGGTGCTCAAACCGAGGATGCGCAGTATTTCGTCGAGGAAGTACGTCGGCGTTTGTTCGCCAAATATGGCGCGCACGGGCTATATGATGCCGGATTGCAGGTGCGCTCGACGCTCGATACCCGTCTGCAGAACTATGCCGTCAATGCCCTGCGCACGGGATTGGTGCGATATGACCGCCGCCACGGCTGGCGTGGCGCCATCGGTCACGTCGATGTGCAGGGTAACTGGGCTGCTGCGCTTGAGCAGATGGGCAACCATTCGGGCATCGAAAGCTGGCAGGTTGCGACTGTGCTCGGATATGGCCGCAAGGGGGCGGTGCGAATCGGGCTCGATAACGGCACGACCGGGACCATTCCGTTCGCCAAGCTCAAATGGGCGCGCAAGGAATACAAGAATGGCGGCGTAGGTCCCCGGCCGACCCGACCGCAGCAGGTGGTCAGGGTGGGCGATGTTATCTATGTCGAAGCAGATGATGCCTCCCGTTCGATTTATGGCCTGAGACAGGTCCCCGAAGTCAATGGTGCCATCGTCGTGATGGATCCCCATACCGGTCGGGTGCTGGCTATGTCGGGAGGCTTTTCATATGCCTCGAGCCAGTTCGATCGTGCCATGCAGGCCGAACGCCAGCCCGGTTCGTCGTTCAAGCCGTTCGTTTATGCGGCGGCACTCGAGAACGGCTATACGCCCGCCAGCGAAGTCCTCGACGGACCGGTGTCGTTTCCACAGGGGCCCGGTCTGCCGATGTGGACGCCCAAGAATTACGAGCCTACTTTTCTTGGCATGACGACGTTGCGCCGCGGACTCGAACTGTCGCGCAATCTGCTGACCGTTCGTCTTGCCCACGACGTGGGCATGGACAAGATCATTCCGGTCGCCGAGCGTTTCGGGGTCTATGACCATTTGCCCAACTATCTCTCCGATGTCCTCGGTGCGCAGGACACGACGTTGATGCGCATGACCACGGGCTATTCCGAATTCGTCAATGGCGGCAAGAAAATCACCGCGACACTGATCGATCGTATTCAGGACCGTAATGGCGTGACGATCTACCGTCATGACAACCGTCCCTGCCCGGGATGCAATGCGCCTTGGCACGGACAGTCTGAACCTCTGCTGCCGGACACCCGAACGCAGCTGATCGATCCGCAGACGGCCTATCAGATCGTCTACATGCTTCAGGGGGTCGTCCAGCATGGCACCGGGATCGCCATCAGCGTTCTCAAATGGCCGCTCGCCGGCAAGACCGGTACCTCAAACGACGCGAAGGACACCTGGTTCATCGGCTTTTCGCCGGATCTTACCTGCGGCGTGTATGTAGGCTTCGATAATCCGCGGGGCCTTGGGCACAACGAGCAGGGCGCTACGGTGGCCGCGCCGATCTTTCGTGATTTCATGCGCGATGCACTGCAGGGCGTTCCGCCCACACCCTTTAGGGTGCCGCCGGGCATTGATTTTGAAACGGTCGATCACGATACCGGCAAGCCGGTGCCACCAGGAACGCCCGGCAGCATCCTTGAGGCATTCAAGGCTGGTACGGAGCCCAATCTGGCGGCAGTGGTTGGCCAGGCGAAAAAGCCGGCCGCGAAGGTCGGAAAGGGAACTGGCGGTCTTTACTGACGCCTGCATGAAGGCCGCTATGTTGCCTGATGACTGGAGGCGCAGTGGGGTATGACCTCCCATTTGCGTTGAGGCGTGCTGCGGCTATCATCCCGCCTGCAGGCAAGAGGAGACGGGCCGGATGTACGCGAAGAACAGAATTGCCATCGCTGCGGCACTTGTGGCGCTCGGCGCAATGTTCGGCGTACCGGCGCTCGCTGGCGCCAAGGCCACGCCGCCACACGTCGATGGTCAGTTGCCGACACGGGTCATCTATCCGAAGTCGGCTCAGATTGCAGGCGAGCAGGGTGCCGTCGAGCTGGCGCTGCTGATCGGCTCGAACGGTAGGCCACGGACGACGTTTCGCATCATTCGCTCATCGGGCCATGCCGATCTGGATACCGCGGCACTGCAGTCGGCGATGAACTGGCACTACGTGCCAGCACGTGATTCTGCGGGCGACCCTACCTCCGGCTGGGTTTATCTGCGGATCAATTACAATCTGCCGGTTCATGAAAAAACTTCGGCGGCGCACTGATTGCAGGCGGCGTCGGGCTGCTCTACAACCTGCCGCTCCATGGACCACAGCCGGAGCCGACTGAAAGAACATGCGCGCCGAAACCGAGCGGACCATCGACGAAATCAAGCAGGCGCTGGTCCTGCTGAGGAGGCATCTTTGACTGGGATGCTGCACTACGACGTCTCGATGAACTGAACGCCAAAGCTGAAGACGCCAGTATCTGGAACGATCCGGTTTCCGCGCAGAAGCTGATGCGTGAACGCCAGCATCTGGACGAGTCCATCGCGGGGGTCAAAGCCATCGAGCGCGAGCTTGCCGATAGCGAGGGACTGATAGAACTTGCGGAGGCCGAAGGCGACGATGCCATAGTGGCTGATGCCGAGCGCAGTTTGGACGCGTTGCATCAGCGCGCCGAAACGCTGCGTTTGGAGTCGATGCTGTCGGGCGAGGCCGACGCCAATGACAGCTATCTGGAAATTCATGCCGGTGCTGGCGGTACGGAAAGTCAGGATTGGGCGCAGATGCTGCTGCGCATGTACACGCGCTGGGCCGAGCGGCGTGGCTACAAGGTCGAGTATCTGGAAGAAAGTGCCGGCGAGGGTGCCGGAATCAAATCGGCGACGATTCTCGTCAGGGGGCGTAATGCCTATGGCTGGCTGAAGACCGAGGCTGGCGTGCATCGCCTCGTGCGGATTTCACCGTTTGACGCCAACGCGCGGCGTCATACGAGCTTTACGTCGGTCACCGTCTATCCCGTCGTGGATGAGACAATCGAAATCGACATTCCAGAAAAGGATGTCCGTATCGATACCTATCGGGCATCCGGCGCGGGCGGCCAGCATGTCAACAAGACTGAAAGTGCTGTGCGCATTACCCATTTGCCCACTGGTATCGCCGTGCAATGCCAGACTGAAAAGTCACAGCATCAGAACCGGGCGATCTGCTGGGAGATGCTGCGCTCCAGGCTGTATGAGCTGGAACTGGAAAGGCGTCAGGCTGAGACCGACGCCCACATGGGGGAGAAGACGGATATAGGCTGGGGCCATCAGATCCGCTCCTACGTGCTGCAGCCTTATCAGCTGGTGAAGGATCTGCGCACCGGCGTCGAAATCCGAGAGCCGGACCGTGTACTGGACGGCGACATCGACAGCTTCATGGGGGCCGCGCTGGCGCAGGCGATCGGCGGCAGAAAGCCCGACGCAGTCAGCGACGTCGAGTAAGACGGAAGCATATCTGCATTCAGCCCAGAATGTGGCGTCCCGCGGCGAGGAATCGACCTGGATTGACTACCCTGTTCCCAACCCAGATCTCGTAATGAACGTGGGGACCGGTGCTGCGCCCGGTCGAGCCAATCCGCCCGATCACCATGCCGCGCGTGACCTGTTCACCCACATGCACGAGCACCTTCGACATATGGCCGTAGCGGGTACGGATTCCGAAGCCATCATTGATCTCGACCATATTGCCGTAACCGCCGAAGGGACCGGCCCAGATCACCCTGCCCGAGGCGGTCGCATGAATGGGCGACCCCCACGGACCTGCGAAGTCAAGTCCCGGATGAAACGCCAAGCGTTGCGTAAAGGGGTCAATCCGCGGGCCGAAGCCGCTGCTCAGGTCGAAGCGTGGGCCGTGAACCGGTGTGGTCAGGGGTACGTGGCGGACTACCGCGTACAGATCGTCGAGCTCGCTCATGTGCGCCGCGGCATCGACATAGGACGTGGTAAAGCGGGTGTCGGAAATTCCTGCCATATGGACCGAGGACAGCGGAAATTCCGGACCGCCAATGCCGCGCGCGTCATGCTGCGCGATTACCTTGCCAGGGTTCAGGCCTACTGCCCGCAGGAGCCGGTCTACCTGGACAATCCTGCCCTTTATTCGCCGATTTGCTGCAACCAGCAGCGCCGCTTCGCGTGAATTGAGCGCGGCGACGCGTGCAGTCTGCGCTGCAAGGACCCGGAATGCGGGCAGCTTGCGTGCAGGATTTGCGGAACTTCCGGAGGAGGTAAAGACCGTGGACAGGACATGGCGTATCAGCCCGACCAGTCCACCCATCATGCTGCCGTCAACCGGTTTGGCAACGCGCGGTGCAGGCGGGGGCGGAAGGGGCAGGGCATCAAGCACCGAACCGTCCGCGACCGGTGCAGGCGAGGGATGTTGCGTGGGGCTTGCCGAAGAGAAGGGGCTGTCAAAACTCCTTCGCGTTCCGGCTGGCAGCGATGGCGTGGGGGCCAGGCGCGCCAGGCCTTGGGTGACGGTCTCCTTGTTTTGGAGAAGGTGCACGATGGCGCGCTGCTTGGCTTCGACCTTGTTCGTGGTAGCGCGGAAGCGGTCTTCAGCGTCTACCAGAGCATCATTGACCTGGTCATAGGAAAGCTGCAGGTCGGCCAACTGGCTTTCGTAGAGAGAGCGCATCTGCGCATAGCGATGATCTTTGGCCTCGATGATCCGGTCCTTGAAGATCACGTTGACGGAGGCAAAGGCGACCCAGCCGAGGAAAATGACGAGAAGCCCTACACTCGTAACCTGAAGCGTGGGTGAGAGTGTGAAGAACTGAACCCCGTCATTGCTGCGCAGATAGAGCTGGCGTTCAGGAAAAGTGGTGTGCAGCCAGGTCCAAGCTCGCTCAATGAGCCGTTTTGCCATCCCGGAGCATCCCCAACTGCGCCGCTGGCGCGGCCCCTTTCCACAGGGTCATTTGAGCCAGACTTATCTTGAAAATTCAAGATCTTGCCAATTTTTTTGCAGATGAGGGCGCAAACCCGCTCTAGGTCACCGACTCATAAACCGCATCCAGATTCTGGCGGAGGCGAGCTTGATGAGGGCGAGGTAATTGGCATCATGCTTTTCAAAGCGCGTGGCGATGGCCCGAAAATGCTTGAGTTTGTTGAAAAAGCGTTCGACCAGGTTTCGATACCGGTAGAGGAAGGCGCTGAAGGCGGGGATCCGCACCCTGCCGGGCATGGGTTTGACGTTGGCCCAGGCGCCCTGGTTGTCCAAAGACTGGCGCAAGGCGTCGCTGTCATAGGCCCGATCAGCAAGCAGAATTTGCCCCGGCCCGAGCTTAGTCAGCATGTCTTGTGCGCTCTTGCCGTCGTGGGCCTGTCCTTCGCTGAGCTTGAGTGCGATTGGCAGGCCATGAGCGTCGACAAGGGCATGGATTTTGGTGGTCAGTCCGCCTCGCGAGCGCCCCATGCATCGGGATCCAGGCTCGTTCCCAGTGGTAACTTGCGAGTCCCCTTTTTAACGTTGGCGGCGTGCTGATGCACGCGGATCGAGGAGGAGTCGATCATTTGCAGATCGCCGTCGTAACCCTTGGAGACAGCTTGGAAAATCCGGTCCCACACGCCCAGCTTCCGCCACCGCACAAAGCGGTTGTAGCAGGTCGTGGCCGGCCCGTAGCGCTCGGGGATATCCGCCCAGGGAGAACCGGTTCTGAGCCGCCAGTAAATGCCATTGAGCACGCGCCGATCGTCCGCCCGCGGGACACCGCGCGGCTTGTTGGGCAGAATGGGTTCTATGATCGACCATTCGAAATCCGAAAGTTCGTAGCGGCGCTGGTGCATCAGGGCTCCTCCATCCAGGAGCTTGAATCACTGTTCGCTACGGATGGGAATGCCTTTTATGAGTTTGTGACCTAGA
>JAGWRJ010000802.1 GCA_028869725.1 Alphaproteobacteria bacterium
AGCCAGTGGACAGGAACGAATGGTTCATGAATCCGCAGACCGTGAACGCCTATTATGATCCGTCCTTCAACGAGATCGTATTTCCGGCGGCAATATTGCAGCCTCCTTTCTTCGATCCCAATGCCGATGACGCGGTCAACTATGGTGGCATCGGCGCGGTCATCGGGCATGAAATCAGCCATGGCTTCGATGACCAGGGGTCCAAGTATGATGGTAACGGACGTCTGGACAATTGGTGGACGCCTCAGGACCGCAAAAACTTCGACAAACGTACCCACGCCCTGGAAGCCCAGTATGACAGCTATCAGCCACTACCGGGGCTTCATATCAATGGCGCATTTACGCTGGGTGAAAACATCGCAGATCTTGCCGGGCTTACCATTGCCTACAAGGCCTACCACCTCTCCTTGCATGGCAAACCAGCACCGGTGCTGTCCGGTTTTACCGGAGATCAGCGTTTCTTTCTCTCCTTCGGCCAGATCTGGAGAATGAAGCAACGCACAAGTGCGCTGCGTGCGCAGGTGCTGTCCAACGAGCACAGCCCGGCCAAGTATCGCGTCGACGGAGTAACCCGCAACCTGGATGCCTGGTACACCGCTTTTGACGTCAAGCCAGGCGAGCATTACTACCTGCCGCCAGACAAGCGTGTCCATCTGTGGTGATCGAAGGCTATACCATTTGCAAAGCATGCGCCGCCGGTCTATGCCGGCGGCGTTTGCATAACTTCAACACCTGAACCAGCAGTAACGCGCAGATGTCGTCCGACACCGATGTCCGACGGGTGCCGACCTTCGAGATGGCCGCAGCCTGTGGCGTTGCCGTGGCCAATATCTATTACAACCAGCCGCTCCTTGGCCTCATCACGGCGCGGTTTGCCCATTCTGCCATCGCGGCGGCCATACCGACCGCGACCCAGCTCGGCTACGCGCTTGGTCTGCTTTTGCTGGTGCCGCTTGGCGATCTCATGGAGCGCCGTAGGCTGATCGTGACGCAGTTTCTGGTGCTGGCGCTCACGCTGGTGGCGGCAGCGGCCGCGCCATCCGCGCCAGCCCTGGCACTTGCATCTCTGCTTGTCGGACTTGCGTCAGCCGTGGCGCAGCAGATCGTTCCCTTTGCCGCCAGCCTCGCGCCGCATACCCGACGCGGCGCGGTAATCGGCACCGTGATGAGCGGACTTCTCGCCGGCATTCTTCTCAGCCGGACCCTCTCCGGCTTCGTGGGAGCGGCGGCCGGGTGGCGCGCAGCGTTCTGGATCGGAGTTCCCCTCGCCCTCGCGGCCGCCGCCGTGATGCGCTGGCGCCTGCCACGAAGTGCACCAGCGGCGGGCCTGCCTTATCACTATGCTCTGGGCTCGCTGCTGCATCTGTGGCGGAGCCAACCTGTCCTACGAGAAGCGACCTATATACAAGCAGCTCTCTTCGGATCGTTTTCAGTGTTCTGGACCGTCCTGGCTCTGCACCTGCAGGAACCTGTCTTCGGTCTCGGCCCTGCTGCCGCCGGACTCTTCGGCCTAGTCGGCGTTGCAGGTATTCTTGCCGCTCCAATTGCAGGACGAGTGGCTGACCGCCGCGGCGCGCGCGCAGTTGCCACCATGGGATGCACACTCGCACTCATCAGCTGGATGTTCTTCGGTCTCATCACATCCCTGCTGGCGATGATCGCTGGAATATTTCTCTTCGATGCCGGCGTTCAGGCCACGCTCGTCGCCAATCAGCACCGCATCTACGCCCTGGATCCGCAGGCACGCAATCGCCTGAACACCGTGTTCATGACCGGCATGTTCGTTGGTGGCGCCATCGGCTCCGCAGGTGCCGCCACCATCTATCTGCATTTTGGCTGGGCCGTACTATGCCTGTTCGGCGCCTTGCTCGCGCTCATCTCCACGCTGCCGCTCTATCTTCGCCGCAACCAGGTCTGACCGACCGCTTCCTTATCCATCCCTCAAGTCAGGAATGGGGGAGGTTTGCGCCTGGAACGCGTCAGGACTGATTCTCACTCACCGGCGTGATGGCGACACTTTCACCGCAGCCACAGGCGCTTGTCTGATTGGGGTTGTTGAAGACAAATCGTGCCCCAAACTTTTCCTGGATAAAATCCATTTCCGTACCGAGCAAAAACAGGACAGCCTTGGCATCAATAAAAATCTTCACACCATTGTCTTCCACGATTTCGTCGTAGGGTGCAGGAGCCTCGGCGTAATCCATCGTGTAGCTCATTCCCGCACAGCCACCATTGGTGACGCCGACACGCACGCCCTGGTAGCGACCGTCGGCTTCTGCGATGATATCGCGAATGCGCGCCGCCGCAGTTTCACTAAGGCGTATCACCTTTGGTCGGGGACGCCGCGAACGCGCAGAGATGTGTACATCACTCATGGTTCGACCTTCAGAACATGTTAAGTTCGAGCTTGGCCGCTTCACTCATACGATCGGGTGTCCAGGGCGGATCAAATACCATATTGACCTTGACCTTTCCGATCCCCTCGACCGCTTCAAGTGCATTCTCCACCATCACCGGCATTTCGCCGGCGACTGGGCAGCCTGGTGCTGTCAACGTCATATCGACCTCGACATCCTTATCGTCAGAGACATCGACCTTGTAGATTAGACCAAGTTCATAGATGTCGACCGGGATTTCGGGATCATACACGGTTTTCAGTGCTGCAATCAGCTTGGCAGTGAAGTCCTCCAGCTCTTCTGCTGAGAGGCGGGACGTTTCCGTCTGCACGATCTGTTCACCTGAGCTGCTCATTTGGACTTTGCGGCGTCACCGCCCTCCAGAGCTGAATTCATGGTATGCCAGGCCAAAGTGGCGCATTTGACGCGCATAGGAAATGCCGAGACCCCTGCCATCACATCCAGCTGCTCACGGGCACTGGGTTCAAGCTCCTGCCCGACCTCTTCGCCCTTGACCAGATGGAGAAAGCCACTCATCAGTCGCTTCGCTTCACCGACGCTCTTTCCCATCACCATGTCGGTCATCAGCGAAGCAGATGCCTGGCTGATCGCACACCCCTTACCTTCAAAGCGGATGTCATCAACCGCGCCGTTCGCCCCAAGCTTCAGATAGATTTTGACCCGGTCTCCACAGAGCGGATTGTGCCCTTCTGCAACATTAGTCGCATCTTCCAGCGCACCAAAATGACGAGGGTGACGGGAGTGATCGAGGATTACTTCCTGATAGAGTTCGCGAAGTGTATCGTCCATCGTCTTACCCAAATATCTCCCGCGCCTTCGTCAGGGCGGCGATGAATGCCTCGACCTCGGCCGGTGTGTTGTAAAATGCAAATGATGCACGGGTGGTTGAGGTCGTCCCAAAGCGATCCATCAGAACCTGTGCACAATGATGGCCCGCACGCACGGCAACGCCTTCTCGATCCAGGATCGTGGCGACATCATGGGCGTGCATGCCATCACACTCAAAGCTCAGGATCGCGCCCTTTACGGGTGCATCTCCGATTACTCGCAGCCAGTTGAATTCGCGTACCGCTTCTCGGGCCTGTACATAGAGTGCCTGCTCATGTTCCCGCGCAGCGCTACGATCAATGGACGAAAGATATTCGAGTGCGCGCGCCAAACCTACGGCTTCAATGATGGGCGGGGTACCGGCCTCGAAACGGGCTGGCGGATCGGCATAGGTTACGATGTCACGGGAAACTTCACGGATCATTTCGCCGCCGCCCTGATAAGGCCGCATGCGCTGCAGGTGCTCAGCTTTTCCGTAAAGTGCACCAATGCCCGTGGGTCCGTAGAGCTTGTGCCCCGTGAGCACGTAAAAGTCTATGTCCCATGCCTGTACGTCGACGGGCTCATGCACCGCACCCTGACAGCCATCGGCCAAAACCGGCACCCCTTTGGCATGTGCAATCGACACGATTTTTCCAAGTGGAGTAACCGTACCAAGGACATTGGACATGTGGGTGACCGCGACGAGACGGGTGCGTGGTCCAATCGCCGCCTCCAGCGCGTCCAGATCGAGGCTTCCGTCTTCTCCAACATCAACCCATTTCAGCACCGCCCCGTGCCGTTCGCGCAGCAGATGCCATGGTACAATGTTGGAATGGTGCTCCATAACGGTAAGCACAATTTCCTCACCCGGCTCGAGATCTGGTGCCACAAAACTGGCCGCAACCAGGTTGATGGCCTCCGTCCCGCCTTTGGTGAAGACGATCTCCGCCGTACTGCGCGCGTTGATAAAATCGCGCACCCGGGCGCGTGCGCCCTCATAGGCATCCGTTGCGCGCGCCGACAGAAAGTGGACGCCCCGGTGAACATTCGCGAAGTCCTGTGCCGCGAACGACGCCATGCGCTCGAGCACGGTCGCCGGCTTCTGGGCGGATGCAGCATTATCAAGATAGACGAGGGGCTTTCCATAAACCTCGCGTGACAAAATCGGAAAATCCTGCCGGATCTTGTCGACGTCAAACATCGTTGGGACCGCGCTCATGCTATCACTCCCGCCGCTGCAAGAGTTGCGTCCACAACTTTCCACAGGCAGGATTTGACCGCCTCGTTGCTGACGGTTGCAATGACATCCTCGAGAAAGGCCCGTAATAGCAGCGATCTGGCCTCCTGCTCTCCAATGCCGCGCGCGCGCAGATAAAAGAGCGCATCTGCATCAAGATCGCCAATCGCAGCACCATGAGCGCACTGAACATCGTCGGCAAATATGATCAGCTCCGGCTTGAGATCGGCCTCAGCATTGGTGTCCAGCAAAATGGCTTTCGCCGATTGCCGGCTATCAGTTCCATCCGCACCTTCAGCGACCGTAATCCGGCCCTGGTAGGCGGCCCGAGCTCGTGTCGCCAGGACCTGTTTGAACATCTGCGCACTGGCAGTACGCTCTGCTCGATGGGTAAGGCGCGTCGTGACATCCGAGTGCAAGCCGGGACCCAGAACCTGAATGCCGGAGAGTTCGCTCTGGGTACCGACGCCATCGATATCAAGGTGTAGTTCCAGGCGCGACAGCCTCGCACCCAGATCGGCGAAGTGAGCGTGGTAGGTCGATCCGGCTGCCTGGGTCATGCCAAGAGTTTCAATCACTGAAGCGACGCCGGCACTCTGCGACAGGCGCACATGATGCAACTTCGCCTCCGCCATCAGAACAACTTCGACCCCAATGTTGGCGAGCGGTCCCTGGTGGGCATGATGTTCCACGAGGCTGACCTCGGCTCCCTCTTCGACGAGAAGCAGCACGCGCATATGGTGACTGTTA
>JAGWRJ010000803.1 GCA_028869725.1 Alphaproteobacteria bacterium
ACGATGCCCGCCGCCTTGATGCCGGCGTCGCGGCAAAGCTCTTGAGAAGCGCGTTGACCCCCGTCTCTATCACCGTCTCGAAGTCGCAGTCGCTGGTAAATTTGCCGGCCAGTTCGAGCATCACTGCCCCATGCATCAGCGCCCAGACAGCGTGGCCGATGCGTGCGGGATCACCCTTCATGCGCCCAGCCTCAACCAGATCACCCACATAGGCGGTCATGGTGACGCGTGCGCGCGCTGCGGCGCGCTCAAGGTCCGGATGGGCCTTTGCGTCCGCGATGGGCAGATCGAACATCAGCCGGTAGCTCTCCTTATGGTCAAAGGCAAAGCGCAGATAGGCCGCGCCAACCGCGCGGGCGCGCTGTGTCGCGCTGCGGGCCGAGGCGAAGGCGTTCTCGAGTGCCGTGGCAAAGCGATCAAAGGCGCGGGCCTGCATCGCGGCAAGGATTGCGTCCTTGTCCGCGAAATATCGGTACGGGGTCATGGGGCTCACCCCGAGATCGGCGGCCAGGGCACGCAGGGTCAGCCCGTGAATACCATGGGCGGCGAAGCGGCGGGTGGCTGCGTCGAGGAGGTGTTCGCGGAAGAGGGCAACCTTGGCAGCGGAGAGTGGACGGGGCATGGCGGCTCGAAACAGGGTGGCTTGAACTGAATTATTTTACATAGTAAATTTACATTGTATAGAAAAGGCTCCCTGCATGCCATCACGGCCGCACCCGTACCTGTCCGGCAATTTCGCTCCGCTTCAGGGTGAAGACACGTTTTGCGATCTGCCGGTGACCGGCGCTCTTCCGCGAGAGCTGGTAGGGCGCTATCTGCGCAACGGGCCCAACCCGCAATTTGCGCCACGTGATTCTAACTATCACTGGTTTGCCGGCGACGGCATGGTCCATGCCTTTACGCTCGGCGAGGGCAGGGCGAGCTATCTGAACCGGTTCGTGCCGACGCCGAAATTCGAACTGGAGCGTGCGGCCGGACAGGCGCTGTTTGGTACCTTCGGCAATCCCCTCACGAGCGATCCTCTGGCAGTCGGCAAGGACAGCGGCGTCGCCAACACCAACATCGTGTTTCATGCAGGCCGGCTTCTGGCCCTGGAAGAAGGCCACCAGCCCTTTGAACTCGAGCTCGGAACCTTGCGGGCACAGGGCTACCGACCCTATGCCGGATCCTTTGGCCGCTTTACCGCACACCCCAAAATTGATCCGCAGACCCAAGAACTCCTTTTTTTCGGCTATGGCACAGGCACGGTGCCATTCTCGAACGGGATGTGCTTTGGCGTGGTCGATGGGCGTGGCGAGCTCGTGCGTCTAGACGGCTTCGAGGCGCCCTACGCTGCCATGATTCACGACTTTTTTGTCACCCGCTCCTATGTCGTGTTTCCCGTCCTGCCGCTGGTGGGGAGCCTTGCGCGCGCCATGCGGGGGCAGATGCCATTTGCCTGGGAACCCCAGCGCAACGGATATCTGGGCGTAATGCGGCGTGACGGCGACATCTCGTCCCTGCGCTGGCTCGTCATGGATCCCTGCTATGTGTTTCATCCCATGAACATGTGGGAGGAGAACGACACGATCTTTGTGGATGTCATGGAATATGACCATGCCCCCCTGTTTCCCGATGCCGAAGGGCGGATGGGCAGGGACGTGCCGGCGTTTCTCAGCCGCTGGCGTCTCGACCTTGAAAGGGCGGAGGTCACGCGCACGCCACGCGATGACCTGGCAGGAGAGTTTCCGCGCGTTGATGAGCGCCGCGCCGGTCTTTCCTATCGTCATGGCTGGTACGCCGCGCGGACGACGCCGGATGGCAAGGCTCTGTTCAACGCTCTTGCCCATGTCGATCATGCGCGGGACGAGCGCCGGCTTTATCACTTCAGCGCTGGTGACGTGCCGGGCGAACCGGTTTTTGTACCAAGGACGGCGGACGCAGCTGAAGGTGACGGCTTTGTCCTTGCCACCGTCTATCGTGGCGAAAGCGGACGCAGCGATCTGGCGGTGTTTGAGGCGACGGATCTGGAACAAGGACCCATTGCCCTTGTTCATCTGCCGCGGCGCATACCCTTCGGCTTTCATGGTCAGTGGGTCGGTGGGCTCTAGGCATCATGCGCAATCTCCTGCGTGCCTTTCGTCCCATCGTCGGTGACTTCCTGTCGACCATTGTCTTCATCATCGCGGTCGAGGTGTTCAAGAATGTGCCTCTTGCGATCGTTATCGGCATTGCTGCGGGCATCGGACAGTTCGCCGCGCTATTGTGGCAGCGCCAGCACATCGCGCTGATGCAGTGGATGAGCCTTGTTCTCGTCCTCGTCCTGGGCGGAGCGTCTCTCATCTTGGCAGATCTCAGATTCGTCATGATCAAGCCAAGCATTGCCATGTTCGCAATCGGCGCGGTCATGCTGCGGCGGGGTTGGATGTTGCGCTACCTGCCCCCCGCGGCTGTGGACGACGTCCCGCCCAAGGTGATCATCGCGTTCGGCTACGTCTGGGCCGTTCTGCTGTGCGTGATGGCGGCAATCAATCTTGCGCTGGCGCTGTTGGCACCTCTTGCGACCTGGGCGTTCTACAACGCCGTGGTACCCTTAAGCTGCCAGCTTGGTCTGTTCTTGATCCAGTACCTCGTGATGCGTCAGCTGGTCCTCAGCAAGCGCTCAGCTGCGAACGCCTCCTGAAGACGCTGTCCCCAACTGTCCTCGCGTAATTGCCGCTGCGTGATTGCCGTGGCCGTCACAGACCTCTAAGCTTATGGCTGCAATCGGGAGAGGGGCATGTGGCGACGCTACGTGATCATTATTGGCACGGCGTGCATCGTGTCCGGTCTCATATTGGGCTCTGTGCTTGATCTGGATGCGCATGGCCAGAGGTTCATGCCGCAGGCCGGGAGTTCCCTTGCCCCCCGTTTTCTGGCTCACCACCAGGTAGAGAAGCTCGCAACGCGAGCCGAAGCCTGGCTCACGCCTTTTCTGGGAAATGCCAGCCGCAGAAGCGAGGAAAGCGCGGCGTCCCTGCCCGCAGGTCAGCCCTGAGGGCTGAGGCCGGGCTCAGCGCGGCCGTGGCCGATTGGCGGCAGCCAGGATCTCCGCATCGGTCATGAGCACGCGCTTGCGGCGCGTCCCCAAGGCGGGGGCGAGCGATGGCGCCTTCTGCCGCTTGACGAGAGGCGGCGAGAGGACTGCGATCGCCTTGCCACGGCGCATGATGGTAATGGTTTCTCCAGCTTCGACAGAGTCCAGCAGTTTCAGCAATTGCGCCCGCGCATGCGTGGCGATGACATTGCGCATTCGTTCCCCCTTGACGCCTGCCAACATGCTGACCGGTTCGCCAGACGTGCGCAATGGTTGCGTTGACAAGATGACGCACCCGTCACCACTTTTCTGCGGAAAGTGCCGCTGACAGACGCTCAGCTGGCTTTGGCTGCCACGTCCTGTTCAAGGCGCAGCAACAGCTGGTGCGTCGCAAACCCATCCGGAATGAGGCCCTGCTGGCGCTGGTAGGCGCGCAGGGCCTCGCGCACATCAGGACCGATGAGCCCGTCGATCGGCCCGGGGTTATAGCCAAGGGTCTTGAGATCCGTCTGCAGGGTCAGGGCCTCGCTGCGATCGAGAGGTTCCTCGTCGCGGGGCCAGCTGTGCAGGATGGCAGGTCCACCCATGATCTGTTGGGCCAGTTCGCTCACCCCAAGGGCATAGGCGATGGCGTGATTGTAGGCGAGCAGCACCTTGAAATCGGGATAGACCAGAAATGCTGGTCCGCGCGCCCCGGCGGGCAGCAAAATGGCTGCGTTCGGGCCTTCCGGCAGGTCGTCGCCGGTTGCTGTTCTGACCCCGAGCGCCTGCCAGTAGGCCGTTGGCCGCTGATTGGAGAGCTCCGCCTCGCCATAGGAAAAACCGTCAGGCAGCTGAACTTCCCGCAGGACCGGCTCGTCCGGCCGCCAGCCATAGGCGACAAGCAGGTTTGCCGTCGAGGCCAGGGCATCGGCCGGCGAATGCCACAGATCGATACGGCCGTCGCCGTTTCCGTCGACGGCGTGGGCAAGAAAGGTCGTGGGCATGAACTGGGTCTGACCAAATGCCCCGGCCCAGGACGAGACCATCGTGGCAGGCGCATATGCCTCGTCCTGCGCCATGCGCAGGGCCGCCAGAAGCTCGCGCTGTCCGAACGCTGCCCGTCGGCCGTCAAACGCGAGAGTCGCCAGGGCCTGGAACATGTTGTACTGGCCCATGTCGGCACCGTAATCAGTCTCCATGCCCCAGATGGCGACGAGAATCTGCTTCGGTACGCCGTATCGGGTCTCAATCGCGTCGAGCATGGCGCTGTGCGTATCAAGTTGCGCACGGCCGGCGGCAACGCGCAGCGGTGAGACGGCGGTGTCGAGATAGGACCAGATGGGACGCACGAATTCCGGCTGCTGGTTCTCGAGGGCAAAAATATGTGCGTTTGGCGTCAGTCCGGCCATCGCGCGGTCGAAGACCGCAGGTGAAATGCCGCGGGCAAGCGCTTGCGTGCGAAAGCTGGCGAGAAAGGCGGCAAATCGTGCCGCATCGGGCCCGCCTGCGGCCGGCGCCCTAACAACCGAAGTTGGCTGTCCCGTATGGGGCAAGCTGGCAGGGCTCTTTGAGGTCGTGGCACAGGCGCTCAGCGCCAGGCACACCACCACACTGGCAGCAGCGGGCCAGCGCCTTCGCGCCAGCGCTCGGCAGAAGAGAGCGGTAAAAATGGACACGACGATTTGCTTTGCGGACGGGTGCACTCTAACACGCTGCGGCAAGACGTGAATGTGCCCGGGACCGGCGGTTTGCCGCGGGCGCTGCAACGCGGCCGACGCCGTGCCTCTCAGCTTTGGCTCTGGCGGATGGTTGCGAAGGATTAGATGTGACACCTGAAGCATTGATGCGCCGGCTCGCCAAAGCCGTCGAGAAATCGGATTTCCAGACCCTGATTGCCGCGGTCGACGATAATGTCGTGTGGCACACCGGCGGGCGCCAGCCCGGCGTTGTCGGTCTGGCCGGAACCTATACCTCGCGGGCAGGCCTGCTTGAGGTAACCGCCAAGCTTGCCACTCTCCTCAGCTTCTGCCGCTTCGAGCCCAAGGAAATCGTGGCCGACGGCGAGGTCGTCTGGGGCTGGTTCGATGCGGCGGCAAGTCTCATCGGTCGCGGACCGCAGCTGGTGCAGTTCGAAATCGCCCTGCGCTGGCGGGTAAGAGACGGCAAGATACTGGAACATAAGGCTTTTTATGATACGGCGTACGTCACCGCCCAGATCGCTTCGGGCTGACCGGAATTCGCCGTCGGGAGCGTTGACAGCGAGGGAGCGCTTCGACTAGCTTCCGCGCCTTCGCACGCGGCCGAAGCCTTCGACCGCGTATTCAAATCGCATCACGATCAGCTTAGCCAAAGGCGTGTCATGAAGATCCGGAACTCGCTGCGCTCGCTCAAGAAACGCGACAAGGACTGCCGCGTCATCCGTCGCCGCGGCCGGACCTATGTCATCAACAAGAAGAACCCCCGCTTCAAGGCGCGGCAGGGCTGATCGCTTCGCTCGCTGTGCCCATGCGGGGTATGGTGAGCCATGGACCATCTGATCGCTTCAATCACCCCGACGCGGGACAGGCTCTGCGGCCATGCTGCGTGCGTGCCCTATGCCGGCCAGGCGCAGGACCGCTGCGACCGTGCCACCACCTGGGATCACGCGCTATGCTGCGGTCGCGCTCAGCGTCTGAGCGCCCAAGTGCGGTGCCGACCTGCCCTGGTGATGCTCTATCGCTGTCGCGCTCCGCGATACACTGGCTGCATGTTGCACCCACCCCAGCGCTGGTGCATGCCAGCCCGCCACAGGCTCCAGTGAGGCCGCATGCAGTTTGCTCCAGCTGATCCCGAGATTCTCGCCCGGCGCGATGCCATCATTGCCGATCTCAAGGCGTTGCTGCCCGGCGCGATCGTGCATGAACCGGCAGGGCTTGCCACCTATGACAGCGATGCCCTTGCTGCCTATCGCCAGACACCTCTTGCCTGTGCGCTGCCCGCCAACAAGGAGGAAGTCTCGGCCCTTCTTGCCTATGCCGATGAGCAGAACATACCGATCGTGCCGCGCGGAGCAGGGACGTCTCTGTCAGGGGGTGCCCTGCCTCGCCCCGATGGCATCGTGATCGGGCTGGCGCGCATGAACCGCATCCTTGAGATCGACCTGGAAAATCGCTGTGCGGTCGTCGAGCCTGGTGTCACCAATCTTGCCGTGACGCGCGCGGTAGAGGCAGATGGGTTCTACTATGCGCCCGATCCCTCTAGTCAGGTGGCGTGCACCATCGGCGGCAATGTCGCCGAGAACTCGGGCGGTCTGCACTGCCTCAAATATGGCATCACCACCAACAATCTGCTGGGTGTGGAACTGGCACTGGCCGGAGGCGAACGGGTGCGTCTGGGCGGCAAGGCCCCGACGCTTGGCGGCCTTGATCTGCTCGGCATCGTCACCGGATCCGAAGGGCTTCTGGGTATAGTGGTGGAAGCAACGCTGCAGCTTCGACCAAGGCCGCCGCTGACACGCACGCTGCTGGTGGCATTTGATGAGGTGGCGGCTGCCGGGCGCTGCGTGGCGGGCATCATCGGTGAGGGTATCATTCCGGCGGCAATGGAATTTATGGACCGACGCGCGGCCGATGCCGTGGAAAGCTATTGTGCACCGGGTTACCCCAAGGCGGCCGAGGCGATCTTGATCATCGAGGTCGACGGGGTTGATGGCGAGGTCAGGGATGCAGCAACACGCATCGAACGCATTGCCACCCAGTGCGGCGCGAGCCACGTACGTCTGGCCGCCGATGAAGGCGAACGGGCTCGCATCTGGGCCGGCCGCAAGGCTGCTTTTCCGGCTACGGGCAAGATTGCACCGGACATGCTGTGCATGGATGGTACCATTCCCCGCCGCGCTCTTGGTGCCATGCTCGAACAGATCGCGGCGATGAGCGTCCGCTACGGACTTTCGTTCTGCAACGTGTTTCATGCCGGCGACGGCAACCTGCATCCGTTGATCGTATTTGACGCGATGCGTCCGGGTGAACTGGCGCGGGCAGAGGCTTTCGGCGCAGAAATTCTGCGCCTCTGCGTCAGGATGGGTGGTGTGCTGAGCGGCGAGCACGGCATCGGTGTAGAAAAGCGCGACCTGATGGGCGAGATGTTTGGCGAAGAGGATCTGGCCCAGCAGGCGCGCCTCAAATGCGCTGTTGATCCCAAACGCCTGTTCAATCCCGACAAGGTGTTTCCGACACTGTCGGCCTGCGTCGAACAGGGGCACATGCATGTCAGCGGCGGGCGGCTGCCCTTCGCCAACCTGCCGCGGCTTTAAGATGGCTGTGCTGCGTCCTGCGAGTGAAGCTGAGCTTGCCGAAATGGTGACGGCAGCAGCGTCTGACCGCCACACGCTGGAAATCGTCGGTGCCGGCAGCAAGCGCGCGCTGGGTCGGCCGGTTGAGGCCGATGACTGTCTGGATCTGTCGCACCTGAGCGGGATCATTGCTTATGATGCCGAAGAACTGGTGGTGACAGCTCGTCCCGCAACGACGTTGGCGGAGCTTGCGGCAGAGCTTGCCGATCATCGCCAGTGTCTGGGATTTGATCCTGCCGACTGGGGCGCCCTCTTTGGTCAACTGCCTCGTACCGGCACCATCGGCGGCGCGCTGGCGGCGGATCAAAGCGGCACTCGGCGCGTTCTCAGCGGTGCGGCGCGCGATCACCTTCTTGGCATTCGCGCCGTCAATGGCTGGGGCAAGGTCTACAAGGCCGGAGGCAAGGTGGTCAAAAACGTCACCGGCTTTGATATTTCCAAACTGATGTGTGGCAGCTTCGGCATTCTTGGTCCCATGAGCGAAGTCACGCTGCGTCTTCTGCCGCGACAGCCCCTGTCTGTGTGTCTTGTGGTGCGTGATATCGAGCCTGAACGCGGGCTTCGCCTGCTGCGGCGTATCTGGCGCGAGGCAATCGAGGCCAGCGGTCTTCTCTATCTGCCAAACGGCATGCTGGACCGTTTTGACATTGCTGGCGGCAGCGATGCGGGCATCGCGCTGGTGCGTCTTGACGGCAGCGCCGAAGCGCTCATCGACAAACGCCTGCGGCTTCAGTCCCTCCTCGAGAACATGCGCGAGGCGGATCTTGAGTACGGAGACAGGGTGTTTGAAGCCGCGGCCAATGGCAGTGTCTTTACCGCAGCTCCGCTCGATGTGTGGCGGATGGCGGTTCCGCCCGCTGCCAGTACCGACGTTGCCTCCGCACTGGCAGGCACCATCTGGTATGCGGACTGGGCGGGGTCTCTTTTC
>JAGWRJ010000804.1 GCA_028869725.1 Alphaproteobacteria bacterium
GATACAAGCACGCGAACGGTTTATGGTTCCTGCCGTTGCGATGCCTGTACCAAACGCTGCAGATCGCGCCAATTCTCTTCGCTTGGCTCGCGGTTGAAGCGATCCAGCGCCCTGGCCCGCTCCGGTCCGAGATCGGCCAGAAGGCGCAGCTGGGCAGCTGCAGCCAGCCAACGCTTCTCGATCTCCTCGACATCGGCGGTTCCCCCTTGCCGCGCCGACACGCCGTCCGGCACCTGTTCTGCCGCAACAGCCCCGATCATCCGCCGAGCAGCCAAACGCTGCACCAGTTCGGCCAAGCCCGAGCGTTCGAAGTGGTGTTGCAGCCCCGGTTTTTCAAGCCTGATACCGGAGGCGGCGAGGTTTAGAAGTTCATGGCGTAATCTGTCAAGTTGCGCGTCGGTGAGGGGTAATGCCGCAACGAGTTCCGCGTGCGCCAGAACAAGGTCCGGGGCCTCAAGAAGGAGCGCCATGGCCTCGGCCTCCTTGACGAGACGGGCCGCACCAGCCCGCGCCATGGCGCTGTTCTTGACGGCGGCCGATACGGTTTCGCGCTTGTAGTCCGGCAGTGGCGGGCCCCGCCGGATGGTCCGCGGGCCGGAGGGAGCTCGTGCCTGCCGCGCCTGCACCGGCGAGAAGGTCTCGGCAAGCTTCTGGCGGAACGCCTGGCGGTAATGTTCTGCGATACTGCGGTCGCCCATCCGGGCGACAAGGTCCGAAAGGCTCTTCTCAAGACCCGCCCGGCGTTCCGGCGTCGAGAAGTCCTTGTCCTCGGTCTGCTCGCGCCACAGCACCGACACCAGCGGTTCGGCGTCATCGAGCCGCTGGCGCATGGCGGCAGGCCCATTGCCCGCGATGAGGCTGTCGGGGTCCTCACCTGGCGGCAGAAAGGCAAAACGCAGCGACTGGCCGGGCTTCAGGTGCGGCAGCGCCAGGTGGGCCGCACGGCTGGCCGCCCGCCGTCCGGCCTCGTCGCCGTCAAATGCCAGTATCGGCTCGGCCGCCAAGCGCCACAGCAGCATCAGCTGGTCGTCGGTCAGAGCTGTGCCCAACGGGGCCACGGCGTGGGCAAAGCCGGCGCGCACCAGCGCAATCACGTCCATATAGCCTTCGGCGAGGATGACGGTGCCGCTTTTCAGCGCCGCCGGACGGGCCGCCGCGAGGTTGTAAAGGTGCTGCCCTTTGGAAAACAGCACCGTATCCGAAGTATTGAGGTATTTGGGCTTGGTCGCAGGGTCGAGCGCTCGGGCGCCAAAGCCGATCACACGGCCCTGGCCGTCCTGGATCGGGAACATCAGGCGATGGAAGAAAAAGTCGCGCAGCGGCCGGCCGGCTTCAGCGGGGCGGGCCAATCCTGCCGCCACCATGTCCTCAGGATCAATCTTGAGTTCGCGCAGATGGTCGATCAGCCCTGACCGGCCCTGCGGTGCGTATCCCAGACGGAACTGCGCTGCCGTAGCCCGGTTCACACCGCGCTGCTCAAGATAGGCCCGCGCGCTAGCGCCATGGCCGGCCGCAAGTTCGTGCGCGAAAAAGCGGGCCGCAGCTTCGACCACATCGTAAAGCGATTTCTTTTTCTGCTCGCGGGCCTCGTCCTCTCCCGACCATTTGGGCAATTCGATGCCGGCTTCGTCCGCCAGCCGACCCACCGCTTCCGGAAAACTGAGCCCTTCGGTCTCCATCAGCCAGCGGAAGGCATCTCCTCCGGCTCCACAGCCAAAGCACTTGTAGCTCCGCCGCTCATTTTCGACCTTGAAGGAAGGGGATTTTTCGGCGTGGAAGGGACAGCATCCCCACATCACCTTGCCTTTGCGCACCAGTTTGACGCGTCGGCTGACGAGCTGGACGAGATCCGTCCGCCGCAGGATTTCTTCGAGCAGGCCCTGACCATAGCGCATGGCATCACTCTAGGCGTTTCCGGCCCGTCCGTCTCAGGGCGAATCGGCAATCAGCTGTGCATGGCTTGACGTCATGCCTCATGAACCAGCGTGGGACAGCTTGAAGGCACCGGTATCCGGTTCCCTAGGCGCGCAAAAGCCGGCGCATCAGATAGACGCCAGCTTCCTCACCGAGCCCGGTCCCATCGTAGAGCGCGAGGTCAAGACCGGCAAAGTCGAAGCCGTGGTGACGGTACCAGGCGATGCCGGGCGCATTGAAATTGGAGGTTTCAAGCCAGACCGAGACCGCCTGCCGGGCCTGTGCCCGTGCCAGCACCCGCGTCAAAAGTGCCGTGCCCATACCGCTACCCCGGCATTCGGGAGCCACGTAAATGTGCCAGAGGACATAGCGTCGGTTCCAGAACTGGTAGCCACCTGCGGCAAAGCCCCGGATACATCCGTGGGCCTCGACCACATCTGCGTCCTCCCATTCGCGGTGGCTATGGTAGAGGTCATA
>JAGWRJ010000805.1 GCA_028869725.1 Alphaproteobacteria bacterium
GCGGCAAGCGCTGCGAGACCGCAGGCCGCAGCGTTGAACGGGATCCATCCCCAACTTCCACGTGTGAGGTTCCCGACGTACACCGCGCCGATTGCCGCTACGAGAACTGGACCTAGCAACGAGCCATCATGGACAAACACAACTACGGACGCCATCGTCACCATCATGATCACCATCACCATCGCGATCACGATCGTCACGATCATCATCACCATGACCGCGACGACCATGACGATTGGCACGGGCATTGATCGTGCGAAAGGAGGGTGGTTGGGTCTGCGCGCACGTCGCCCAGAGGGCCGTCTGGGGCGCCAGATGGGGACGCGCCGATGCCCTCTTTGATGTTGCATCGGCGACGCAGTGATTGACGTGTACATTGAATTCTCGCGTCGGCCCACATCTGCTGGCCGTTTGTCTGCGGCCAGGATGCAAGGTGAATTGGCGCAGCGCCATCGCCCCCGTTTGTACAAGGAGTCCTATCACCTCTTGGGCAGGTGCAGAATACGGCTGCCCATGGTCCCCAGTGCGTCAGGCTGGCGGGGCATGCAGGGTCCTCGAAACATGCCCGGCATAGGAGCGCCGTTGGCGCAATAGTCAGACTTCGCAAGGAACGCCCGCCGACCGCATCCAAGCAGCTTGAAGCGCTGCGCGGGAACCCTTGGCCGTTTCCGGGCCGGCCGGCGAAACACGACCTCTCGACCTGGACCATCACCGACGACTGGCCG
Source organism: Alphaproteobacteria bacterium (assembly GCA_028869725.1). Lineage (GTDB taxonomy): Bacteria > Pseudomonadota > Alphaproteobacteria > Micropepsales > Micropepsaceae > Rhizomicrobium. Next base: position 726 of record JAGWRJ010000805.1, read on the forward strand.
GAGCATATACCGGTCACAGACGCTGACGTGTTCGGTCAATGGTTCGGCGATTTGTTCGATGGTCTGCTTGGGCGGGACGCTTGGACACTCCCTATTGCGATATGAGTTATGGTGCGGTACACATACTCACCGCTGGAGCGAACCTGTGATTGTAGGCTTTCGGGATGACTGGTTGCGGGCCTTCTTTGTGGATGATGTCCGCTCCCGCAATATTCCGTCCGATCTCGAAGCCCGACTGTTCAGAAAGCTCCAGATGATCGACGATGCCGTGACCGATCAGGACTTGCGCGTGCCGCCCAGCAATCACTTCGAGAAGCTGCGCGGCAATCTGACGGGGTTGCATTCGATCCGCGTCAACCAGCAATGGCAGTTGATCTTCCGTTGGGATGGTGCGCGTGGCGAGGCGGACGGAATTTATCTGGGCGCTCAGAGCTACCGATGAAAGCGAGGTAAAGATGCTGACCACCAAGCGCAAGCCGGCGACTGTCGGCGAAATCCTCACCGAAGAGTTCATGCAGCCGATGGGGTTGACGCAGGGTGCGCTCGCCGAGGCGATGGGTGTTCAGCGCAAGCATGTCAACGAACTCTGCGGCAACCGCAGGAATGTGACAGTAGCGACGGCCCTGATCCTGGCCCGCGTGTTCGGCAACAGCCCCGAATTCTGGCTCAACGTGCAGCGGCGTAGCGATCTTTGGGAGGTGATGAACACGCCGAAGGAGCGGGAGCGGATCAAGCGCGCCCGCCCGTTGCAGAGCGCTGTCTCAGTCATGCGACCGCACCGCTCGGGCCGGAACATCGGGTGAGAAGGAGACATTACTCATGACAGTGCCGTCGCGCGCCGCCCTTACTTGCGTATCTCGACGGCGCTCATGAGTGTTCACACTTCGTCTCGGATCTGCGCCAATCCACGTCGGCTGCAAATCTCAATGGCGCGATAAGTTAGATGAATCAGGCCTAGGTTTTCAAAATCCTTCAGAATTCTATGAACGGTCTTCCGTTCAACTCCCACCATCTCGGCAAGATCGGCTTGGGTTGCGACAATCTTGGCGATGGCACCCGAAGGCATGCGTCCGGAGAGCGCATGAAGGCGTCCGGCGATGCGCGCGCGCGGTGCAAGTGACACGACCTCGCTATAGGCCCTTAGCACATACTGGAAATGCTCCAGATCCAAACGCAAGACGCTGTCCACGAACTGCGGCGTCTCGTGCAGCAACTGCATCAACGTGCTGCGCGGAACAAGAATTGCCGATAAGCTCTGCGCCGCGATAGCGGTGACCAGGCGCTGTCCATTGCGGAGCAAACCTACCTGGCCGAACCAGGCGCCAGGACCGAGAATATCGAGAAGGTGCGCTTCGCCTCGGGTAAAGGTCGCATAGAGCCGCACGCCACCTTCCACAATTCCAAAAAGCCCACCGGCGGCTTCGGTCGTACCGTACAACCAGTCGCCGTCAGAAAAGCGGACTTCACGTGCATTTTGAAGTAATTGCAATCGGAAGGGTTCGGGCTGGGCTCCAAACCACCCTATCAACGGCATTCGCCTCGGGTAACCGTCTGCTGCGGCTTTTTTCATCCTAGAAATGTACCTCAGGGGACAAACACGGTCCACCGGCCAGCATAGCTTCTTCGGGCCGGACATTCCTGCCGGCAAATGCCAGCCTTGGAGCGACCATGAACCACAAACATCCTTCCGGCGAAGAATTCGGCGGCGTCATCGGGCGTACGGTTTATGAATCCGAGCCATGGTGGCCACCATCGAAGCTCAAGAAGGGCGCTCCCAATGTCGTGATTATCGTCCTGGACGACACGGGTTTTTCGCATCTGGGCTGTTATGGCTCGACCTTTGCAACGCCGAACATAGATGCGCTCGCTACCGGCGGCGTGCGCTTTACAGGGTTTCACACCACGGCCCTTTGCTCACCGACCCGCGCTTGCCTGCTTACGGGCCGTAACCACCATGCCGTCGGCATGCGCGGCATTTCCAATTTCGACACCGGTTATCCCAATATGCGCGGCGCCATTCCCAAGAGTGCTGCAACGCTCGCCGAGATTCTACGTGACAATGGCTACGCCACGTTCGCGACCGGCAAATGGCACCTGGCGCCGATGGCCGAATGCTCGGCCGCGGGTCCGTTCACCAACTGGCCGCTGCAGAAAGGCTTCGATCGCTATTACGGCTTCCTGCAAGGTGAGACGGACCAGTACCATCCCGAACTGACTTGTGACAACCATTTTGTCGACCCGCCAGCGAGCGCCAAGGACGGCTACCACGTCTCGGAAGACATCGTCGACCGCTCCGCCGACATGATCCGCGATCTCACCTCATTGGTGCCCGAGCGACCGTTCTTTCTTTACCTCGCTTTCGGCGCCATGCACTCGCCACATCAGGCGCCGCAAGCCTATCTTGAAAAATATCGCGGCAAGTTCGATGCGGGCTGGGATGTCGCGCGCGAGATATGGTTCGCGCGGCAGAAGGAGATGGGAATCGTCCCGGCGGGCTCGCAACTCGCGCCGCGCAATCCGGGCGTGCTTCCCTGGGACGAACTATCCGCGAACCAGAAGGCCTTCGCCTGCCGATTGCAGGAAGCCTTTGCCGCAATGCTGGAGCACACCGACCATCAGATCGGCCGTCTGGTCGAGTTCATCAAGAATATCGGGCAGTGGGAAAATACCTTGCTCGTGCTGCTTTCGGACAACGGCGCGAGCCAGGAAGGCGGCCAGTCCGGCGTACTGGACGAAATGAAGTGGTTCAACGGCATTCCAGAAGATGTGGATGCCGCCATAGACCGTTTGGACGATATCGGTACTGCCAACAGCCATAGCAACATTCCGTGGGGCTGGGCGCAAGCCGGCAACACGCCGCTCAAATGGTATAAGCAGAACACCCACGGCGGCGGCGTGCGCGATCCGTTGATTATGCACTATCCGGGAAGACTCACTAGGCCCGGCAGCCTTCGCACGCAGTTCTGCCACGCCGTCGATATCATGCCCACTGTCCTCGATGTCATTGGTATCGCGCCGCCCGAGACGGTGGCAGGTGTGTCGCAGATGCCAATTCATGGTGTGAGCCTCAAATCTACCTTCGGCGATATATCCGCCAAAATCGCCCGCCAGTCGCAAATCTTCGAGATGCTGGGCCATCGTGGCATATGGAAGGATGGATGGAAGGCTGTGACCCATCACACCTCCGGCCAACCCTTCGATGAAGACCGCTGGGAGCTTTATCATCTTGACGAAGATTTTTCCGAAACGAACGACCTCGCCAACAAAGAGCCAAAGCGCGTCGCTGAGCTTGTCGAGTTGTGGTGGCGAGAGGCGGAGGCGAACGGAGTTTTGCCGCTCGACGATCGCGGCCCGTTCGACCTGTTCTTTGCCTCCCAGAGGCCAGATATGCCGACCGCACGTGAACGCTTTGTTTATCACCCACCGCTCTCGCATATAGTTGTGGATGCATGTCCGCCCGTGGCGCGCGGATGGCGCATGGCGGCGCTGATCGTACATCCGCAGGGCGAGAGCGATGGCGCGCTCATTGCGCGCGGCAGCGTCAACAGTGGCTTTGTTCTCTACATCAAAAATGGCCGACCACACTTCGATTACAACTGCTTTCATACTCACACGTTGATCGTCGGCGCACAGAAACTCACGGCCGGCGAGCACAGAATCGAAGTGGACGTGGTGCGGCAGGATGACGGTGGCGCCGTTGTCACGATGCATATCGACAAGGTCGAAGTTGCGAAGGGCCGCATAGGTCGTCTGTTGTTTATCATCTCCTCGATCGGCATGGAGTTCGGCCGCAGCCCGGCGCCGGTAAATGGCGATTACACCGAGCCGTTCGTCTATCCCGGCCGGATCGCAAAGGTCGTGTTTGAAGTACCGCCGCTGATGCCAGTTGGCGAAGCTCGCGCGCGCGTTCTTGCCGCTGAGGCGCAACAATGAGAGTCCGTGAGTCGTGAAGAATGGGAGAACGAGAATGACATTGCTGGAGATTCATATCGTTGCTGCAAGTGCATGGCTTGGGCTGGTCGGCGGCGAGACCGTGATGGAGCTCCACGCGCGCGGACCGTCCGCGCAACGCCTCATCGCGCGCATGCACAAATGGATCGACATCCTTTTCGAAGGGCCGCTTGTCGCCACAGTGCTTGTGACTGGTAGTGTGCTCCTGTGGCGCGTATGGCCTCCCTCTCCGCTGCTCGTTGTCAAGATCGCTGCAGCAATGGTCGCTGTTATCGCAAACTTTATTTGTATTCCGCTGGTGCAGGCACGCGCCAAAGCACAGAGCGACGAAGCATTGCGCACGCTCACGCGCAAGATCGGCGCGACTGGCGTGGCGATTCCGTTCGGCCTCGCCGCACTCGCAATTGCCCTCTTTGGAGTCTGACGAGATGGCGATGACGACGGCGCTGCAAAGATCAACACCAGAAACCGCGAGCGCTGCGGCCGTATCGAGCCATGGTATTTCAGCGATCACACCGGCCGACGAAAAGCGCATTGCGAAAGAACTCTCGCCACCTGTCGCCTGGCCGACGCTCGCCATGGCGCTCGCCCTGCCGTTAGCTTATCTGGTCACCGCGGCTGTTGGCTTGTCGCATGTGCTCCCGCTTTGGATCTGCGCGCTCATGCTTATTCCGATATCCTATGCGCACTACACGCTCGTTCATGAAAGCATCCATGGCAATCTCGTGCCGGCATTTCCAAAGCTGCGTTGGCTGAATTCGGCGGTCGGCTGGATCGGAGCCTTGGGACTTGGATACAATTGGCCTGTGCTCATGCGCACTCATGCGCAGCATCATGCCTATACAAATACGGATAAGGACCCCGACATAATCGTCAAAGGGTCACTTAATGCGCTCGTGCTAAAATGGTTGAAATACTACATCGTGTACGCGAGTGTGCCACTATTTCTCGGAGAGTATCTCGCGCCCGCCGAGTATCAACGCGTTGCAGGCGCGCTTCGCGAGGCCGAAATCTGGCAGGCATCGGCGATAGGCTTCTTGATGATTATCGCAGCTATATTGTCGATTCACTTTGGATATGGGGTCGATTGGCTTTTTCTTCTGTTCATTCCGACTCGAATCGCGGCATTGATCCTCAACATCTTCTTCCAGTGGCTGCCGCATCATCCGTTCGATCGCTCCGAGCGTTACGTTAATACGCGCATCAGTCTGTGGCCAGGCGGGACTTTCCTGACGCTGCAGCAGAATCTGCATCTGATGCATCACCTCTGGCCAAGCGTACCATTTTACAATTATGTCAAGCTCTATGCCCGCCTACGACCGCTTCTGATCGCGAAGGGTTCGCCGATCCAAGGTCTGATGGTGGGACGGCATGCATATGATCTCTCGCGAGATTAGCGTGAAGTCGGGACGAACATAGATGCGCAAGATCGACACGTATGTGTTGCAACTGGCCGCAGAATACATCCCTCAGAGGCTTTATCGATAGCGTAGTTGCGGCCCATCCGGACCGCGAGCTTCTGGTCGTTCTGGATAATCTTGACAGCCAAAAGAAAGGCGAGCGGTGGCTAAAAGAAAGCGCTCGAAGGTCCACTTCCACCTCATTCCTACCCGCTCATCATGGCTCGATCAGGTCGAGGCCTGATTCTTCATTCTGCAGGGCCGGTCGCTGACAGAAACCTCCTTCACCGCTCTCAAACTGCTCTAAGGGCACATCAATGCCTTCATCGCCGCCTACAACGTGAACGCAAAGTCATTCGCTGAATAACGGCCCATTACGGCATCTAGCTACAGTTGGCACCATGGTCACAGGGCTTTTGGTGCTCACAAGGCTTTCCAGTCAGGCGGAGAATAGCAGACGGAGCACGCTCGATAAGCTAAAAAGGCAAGCATTCAGTCGATAAGCGCAGTTACATGCATAGATACTGGACTTACACTTTCCTACGACATTCCAGGTCGTCGGTTGGCAATTGTAACGCCGGTTGGTGATATTTCGCTTGTTCCGGCAGACCAAGTCGTCAAGGTTGCAATTGATGTTGACGGTCGGACAATCGTACGGATCGACAACTTGAGTGCGGCTATCAGTGGGTTTGTTGGCGGCGCGCTCGCTGGTAAGACGGGGGAACGCTACTCGGCGTGTTGAGCGCGACGAAAATGCGCTCGCGAAAAGCATTCGCGGATTCGGTCTAAGTGATCACGCGTAGCGATGTTCACCAAGTTGTGAACGTCTACTTGCGTGATGATCGAAGTGGTGTAGCACGGATAGAACCGGCCCTTCGGACAGCAATTGTTGGTGCCGAGCGCTTCCCACACGATGCTGATCGGCTCATGCGATCAGTTCGGTGAATGCGAGCGATGGCGAGCAGCGCTGCGTTATGTTGGGTCTGCGCGCTGCCCGCCATCGGTCATGCTTGATCGTGTTGATCTTGCGCGGCGGTGAGCTTCTCTCCTTCGCATACTTTCCCGAACGTCTGCTTTCCCTTCGCGGTCGCGACTAGAGCAATTCCGGGCTTAACTGAATCGGAAGGGGATTCCCAAGGGAGCGCGAGTCAGATTCACTTTTCTGGCTGGCGAAGGAGGTCTGTACCCGATGACCCGTCCCCTCTCGAACGATCTGCGTGAGCGTGTTGTGGCA
>JAGWRJ010000806.1 GCA_028869725.1 Alphaproteobacteria bacterium
ATGTCGTCGCCGACGCTGTTGGCGGCACATCGGTCGCCGCGCACGAAGCCGCGCTGCGGCGCATCGAGCAAGCGGGTGGCAAGATCATCAGCAAGACGCAGCTTTATTGCGAGCTACAGCGCGATTGGGCTCGCAAGGAAACGGTGCCGGGCTTCATGTATGTGTTCCAGAACGCCGACAGTTCCGTTCCCGAAAAACGCTCTTGAATGGCCGCAGTGATACTGTCTCATGCGCGCGCCCAAATTGAAAGAAAGGCAGAGAGCAGCTCTATCGTAATGTAACATTCAGCGCCGAAGTCAAAAGATCGCCTTCGACACGATGAGGACGTTGAACACCTTGCCAGGATGGCACTTCGAAACCTAGCGCGAGAGCACTAAGACGGTAGGTGAGTCGTTGATGTCAGTTTCAATTTGAAAAGGAGTTCAAAATGGCCACGTCGCGACGCAATCTCCTCCAAGGCGCGAGCCTAGGATTGGCACTGACTGCGCGATCATCACCGTCCTCACCGTCCTCGTGATCACGGATTTGACAGTCGGAACCGGGCGATTCAACCTCGCTCAAGGGACACTCGGCGCGCTGATGGGCATCGCGGCGTCGATCAGCACGATCGGGACCGGCTATATCGACGAGGTCTTTGGCTCCGGCGCCGGATTCATCGCCGTCACGATCATCGCGCTTCTGGCAACGGGGCTCACGTCGTCATCGGCCCCCACCGTCCGGCGGAGATCCCGATCCTTAAAGATCGGACCTGCGCAGGCCAGGGCCTGACAAGCAACCGAGCCTCAGGCGGATGCCGCGCAGCCGCCGCAGCAGATGCGGAGGTGAGCGGGTTGCCGCTGATACCAAGGTAAGAGAGCCACATTATGGCAATTTCCCGGACACGGGAATATGCTATCCCTCCGTGCCGGACGGGACGGATGGAGTCCCCACATTCGAGAGAGACCGGCTAATCAAGGAAAGCAAGACACGCGCGCGTGTTTAGTTGTGGAGAGTGGATGTAGGAAGAGCATTGGCCTGTGAAGCTCTCATTCGGCAGGACGGAGCGGAAACAGATGCTAAGCGACCTGCGGCCAAAGGCACGGGTGTTTCGGATTGCCTGCCTTATCGCGGCGGCCGTTGCTGCATCGCTCGTTTGTGCCTTGTGCTTTCTTCAGATCGATCAGGCGGTTGCGCAATACATCAACCGATCCGGGAGGCCGGAATGGGCATCGGCAGCTCAGATGATGACGGTGTTGAGTGCCTGTGGTCTCTTCATTCTTGCGCTCGGTCTAGTCCATCGGCATTTTGCCTCGGGTGAGCAGAAAATTTCGAAAGATGAGCTCATTCTGGGCTTTGCCTCCGTCATTCTCGCGCTCGCCTGCGTCGAACTCTTGAAGTCCGTCTTCGGCCGGATTGGACCGGAGAAATATTTGGCAACGGGCGCTTATGGCTTTCACTATTTGAATTTGAGCGTCGAGCCGGGCCATTCATTCCCATCGGAGTATGGTGCGCTTGCGGGGGCGATCGCCGGCCTAGTTTGGACGATGGCGCCGACCTATCGGCCAACGATCTTCGTGTTGGCGCTTCTTTTACCGGGAAGCCAGATCCTCATCGGAACGCATTTCGTTAGCGACATTGTTGCCGGCCTTGCGATCGGCGCGCTGGCTCCGAGCCTCATGCGTGACGTGTTGCCGGCCAGCCCAGTCACCCCGAATAGCCGGTAGGCCCCTACAGCCTCTATGGAGAGCGCCAGCATCCGATTGCGCAGATTTGCTCCTCTCTGAGGCTACGCACCATCATGCACTGGATCGTTCGCCTGTTCTGCTTCGCGGCTTGCTTCGCCATTCTCGAAGTGGCGTCGGCGGCCGATGCTCAACTGCGCGGCCATGGCGGGCCGGTGCGAGCGCTGGCGGTGTCCTCGGATGGAACGACGCTGCTGTCGGGTAGCTTCGATACCGCCGCGATTCGGTGGTCGCTGACTCGTAATACGGCTGAGCAGGTGCTGCGCTTTCATGCCGGCGCAGTGAACGCCGTTGTTTTTCTCGCCGATGGGCGCGCTGTGACCGGCGGCGCGGATAGCCGGATAGCGATCTGGACATCCGACAAGCAGACGCCCGACCGCGTTCTCGACGGGCACACCGGTCCGGTCGCCTCGCTGGCGGCCTCGCCCGATGGCCGCCTTCTCGCCTCGGCGTCCTGGGACGGGACGGTCCGACTCTGGCCGTTGCGCGGTGGTCCGCCCAAAGTACTCGAAGGACACGGCCAGAACGTCAACGCCGTAGCCTTTCTGCGCGATGGCAAGACCGCGATCAGCGCCGGCTATGACGGAGCCGTCCGCTTTTGGTCTCGGGGCGATGCGGCCACGCCGCTCGTCGTCACGCTTCCCGCCGCGCTCAACGCCGTTGCCGTCGCGCCCACGGGGGACATCGCTGCTGCGGGCGCGGACGGCAAGGTCTATCTCCTATCGCCTCAAGGCGCCGTTCTCGCAAGCGAGAGCGTGGCGGCGCGGGCGCTCACGGCACTTGCGATCTCGGGTGACGGCACGCTCATCGCTGCAGCGAATATCGGCGGGGTCACCATCATCGACCGCGCCGCACGCGAGCAGCCGCGCCTCCTCGCTGCGGCGGCCGGGCCGATCTGGGCCGTGGCTTTTCTGCCCGGCCAACATATCGTCTTGACGGGTGGGGGCGACGGCGTCATCCGGCGCTGGAATGCCGATACTGGCGCAAGCCTCGATGGCGACACGGACGGCGCTCACGCCGATCCGCTCGCCGCCTATGCGGGTGATCCCGGCGCGC
>JAGWRJ010000807.1 GCA_028869725.1 Alphaproteobacteria bacterium
AGTAAAATCAATGACATTGCCGCTTGGCGCGTTGAGTCTCGGCGCAGCCTTATTCTTGGTCACCCCTGCTTGCGCTCAAAATGCAAGCTCGGCGTCGCAACAAACGCAGAGTACGCAAGCCACGGCACCCGCCAGCGGCGCGAAAGAAAAGCAGCCCACGCTACGTGAACACTGCGAAGACTTGGCGAAGCAATTCAAGGCGGCAGATACCAGTCATGTCGCGCCCGATAAGCTCGCCGCCGCGCAAAAGCAGGCAGCGCATGGCGAGAAGCTTTGCGCCAAACGCCCGAAGAAGGGCATCAAGGCCCTCAATTTGGCGTTCAAGGACATTGGCGTGACCCCCAAATAGACCTGCGCCTGAACTGGCCTTGCCAGCGGGCCTCACGGTCATCGGTGAGTTGGGCCAGTTCAATTCCCTAGTGACGTTGATCAGAAATGGGTGTGGGAACCGTATATCTTGAAGAGTGCTCCATCGGGCGTTTCCCCAGCTTTGTGAGGTGGCGGGAGTGTCGCAGATAGTGGGATTTGGTCTCCGAAGCGGAAAAAAGGGGCGTCACACCAAGATGGCTCCCCCTGCTTTCCAGCGGGCATATGTGGCCTGGAGGCCTCACTGGAGTTGGCCTGACAAGTGCGGCTTGATCTCAGCACTGCTCGTCGCCGTCATAATTTGCGGCTTTTTTTTTGATCCTGCTGATCAGCGCGGACGAGTGGGGCGACATGCGCCTGCAAGTGGTCATGTTGTCATGGCTCATGAATGCCGAGTTGATTGTCGCTTTGCCTCTTTGGCTCGCGCTCAGGACAGTGAATTCCATCGTCACGTTCATTTCGCGCCACATGCAGCCGCGGCGTGCGTTCCGATCCACGCCGGGTACTGCTGACAACGCGTTCAATGATCCAAATCAATGCCGCGTCGGTGTAGCTTGATAAAATTAAACTGGTTTCTGCCGAGGGCGTTTTTTATGACGCTGTCGATAGTCGAAGTATATAACTTCCTCGGGCGACGAAATCTTGGGGTGATCTCGACAGTGTCCGAGCAAGGAACGCCCGAAGCCGCTCTTATCAACTACGGTGTGACGGAACATCTGGAACTCATACTCGAAACATTGCAGACCTCTCGCAAGTACAAGAATCTCTACCGCAATCCCAACATGGCGATGGTGGTGGGAACGGGGAAGGAGTGCCTGACCTGTCAATATGAAGGTGTCGTGAGTTGGCCTTCCGATGCCGCGTTGCCCGGGCTTCTGGATATCTATTTCGCGGCGCGGCCAGAGGGACTTCTGCATCGTGGTTGGCCCGATCTTGTCTACCTTTTGGTGAGACCGATTTGGATCAGGATTAGTAATTATGACCTAATGGACTGGAAGGTGCAGGAGCTTGATTTGCAGGATTTGCCGACAGAGACGGATCAGATGTCTGCCTCGGTAGCTCTCCCACCCCCGCCCGAGTAAAAAACACGTGAGACTGTTGAGTGCATGTTCGTGGCCAATTGACAGTCGATATTCCTTCGAGTTCAGCCTGGTGGACCAACTTCGTCTCGAAGCGGCAGTAGTCCATTGGCACAACGCCGCTGCCGCTGGCGTGTCCGACAATCAGACCATGAAGGGGCCGCGCCTAGTGCCAAACGAGACAACGGCGCTCGCAGGAGGACCATCGGACGCATGCACCACGTAGCGCTCGACACTGATAGGCGCTTGCTGTCAGTCAATCTGGCGCTCGCCGATATTCCCGACAGTCTCGGAGTTCAGATGATCCTGGAAGCGATCCACCAACGCTAGCCTAGGTTCAAGCCAGTCAATTAGAAATCTGCAGTGATTGATATCAGGATCGTACGCTCCACCGCGGCGGCGCCCGTTTGCCGTTGCGGCGAGTCGAGAAGATTTTGTCCTGACACGGCGAGCGTCAGATTGTTTGTGAGATGATAGGCCGCGCGGGCATCGAAGGTGACATAATTGGGAATGCGAACGAGTGTGGCGGCACCCGTTGTTAAGCCCGTCAGGCGCAAGCCTTGAAATTCGGATTCGTAACGTAGGTAGCCATCCAACTCCCATTTCTCATTGGACCAGCCGAGACTTGCGTTGACGACATGCACAGGGTGCGTGTGTTCGAAATCGATCAAAGTTATCAGGGTCGGGTAAGCTCGGCCAAAGTTGTCTTCGATCAACTCCGGTGCATAGCCAAGGCTCCAACGCCAGCCAGTTGACGAGTTCGCATCGAGTACGAGCTCCAGACCATCTGCTCGCGAACTGCCGATATTTGCAGGCGTGACAAGGATGCCTTTTTGCGGTGCTCCGCCGAAATTGGCAACAATTCCATCAGTAGTTTGGTGATAGGCGCGCAGGCGAAGGATGGCGTTCCATTCGGGGATGGCATGATCCCAGTCGAATCCGTAATTCATGACGGTCGTTGGCTTAAGCGTCGGCACGCCACCGACCACGAACGGCCCGAAGCGCACAAGCAATCCCCCAAGATTGAAGAGATTGGGAAGCTGCACACCGCGTGCGGCGGTCACGCGCAGGGTATCGCGCTCCCCCGCGCGCCAGACAAGACCGCTGTTGAAACTAATTTCGGTCCGCGAAACGCGGTCCCAGTCGTCATTCGTGAATGTGACTCCCGCCGGAAAGGTACCGTTGCGCCCCAGGGAAAGATGATCGGCACGGATGGCGTTGGTCAGTGTCAGATCCGGTTCGATCGACCAGCTCCACATCAACCCGGCGGCTAGCATATCGTAAAATACATGTCCTACCTTCTCTGAAGACGTATTCATGTCGCCATGGCGATATTCGGCAGAGATCCGGAGAGTGTGGTCCGGAGAGGGCTTGAAGATGTCCTGAAGCTGGATCACTACGACCGGATTGGTGACGCGATAGACCGGTTGAGCTGGCGATGCTCCTGCCAATACGGAGTTGAACCAGTTGAGATAGCTGCGCGCCGAAATCAGGCCGCCATCCGTATCGGAGGAGATTTGCGCACTGATCGAACTTGTCCGGTAACGCGCATAGTCGCCGAGATAGCTAGCGAGTTCCGGCTGTGCGACTTCTGAATGCGTAACTTCAAACCGCACATCGGTGTTCGAGCCGAGTTTGAAATGCGCCAACAGGTCGGCAGCTTTGCGCGTGTCTCCTTGCCTTATGCCTTGTTCCAACTTTGGCTGCAGCGTCGAAAAGTCATCGCTATTCCAGCCGCCAATCGATAAGCGGAGGCCGCCACTATCCCCGACTGGGATTGTGGCTACAGCTGATCCCTGAACCCGCCCCTGTGTGCCGCTGGCGAGGGCGGCCGTGTTCACTCGATCATAGAGGGGGTCATATGTAACGATATTGATGACGCCACCCACGGCATTGAAGCCGTAGAGCGCGCTATTGGGGCCCATCACAATTTCGATCTGTCGGATATCCGACAACTCGATGGGCAATGTGCTCCACGGCATATACCCATAATCGTCGGCATAGACCTGGCGACCATCGACCAGAACGAGAAGGCGCGGAGAATAGTCCTGATTATAGCCGCGCACGGCCACATCGGCCTGATCATTGGTCCAGCGCAGGACATCGATGCCGGGCAAGTGCCGGAGCACGCCGGGGATATCACGGGCGCCGGAGCGCCGTATGTCGGCGGCCGTGACAATGATCATGCTGGCCGGCACCTGACTGGCGCGTTGCGGCGAGCCGGTGACCGAGGTCGTGACCGGCTCGCCGAACAAGCTTTCCAGCGCGCCATAGTCGATCGATTGGGCCCTGGCTGAACTGCATCCGGCAACGAGTAGGAGCGCGGTCGGAATTCCAAACGACCTTGCGAAGCCCGTGAGCCGGCAAAGGAAGAGCGGTTGTGTCAATCTGTTTGATCGTCCCACCGCTATATCTCCGTGATCATGAAACGGAACACCGCCGCAATTTCGATACCACTCTCTGCGGCTGCGCTCCGGTTAAGAAACACCTCTATGCTAGGTTCGTCGCGAACACCTATGGCGCATGCGCCACGGCGGACCTGTTCGAGATCAAAGGTGATGCATGGAATCTTGCGCGCACGGCTTATCCTGCCTACGTCCGAAGCTGAAGTGCCCAGGCCCGCAGTCATCAGAATCGCATCGACTTGGGCTCGCTCCAGATCTCGTATTGGTACTCTCACCGGCTTGAGAACCAATGTCCCAATACGCAAGCCCGCGCCGAGTATCGCAGCGATATCTGTAGCGTCCTGGGCCGATTGTGCTCCGCCTGGGTCGTATACGATTCCAATGCGAACAGGGTCTTTGTGTTCAAGATTGCGCACAAATCCGAGCGCGCGTCCTGCAACAAGCAGGTCGGCCTGCTCAATCTGTGCATCCGCTGGCGCGGCCAATGCAGCAACAAGGACAGCAGCTGCTGTCAGATAGGTGAGGGCGCGCCTCACTCTCTTACACCCCCGGCACGGTCCTGTTTGCCCGGTGCCATTCGACCCCCATCACACCTAGCGACACAATTTCAATATGCTGCCGTGGAACCGTCGCCATTTGCGCCAGATCAAAGGATCGTGCGCGAAGAGCGCAATGAAACGCTGGCGCATCATGAATATATAGGACGGCCTACGTCCGTCGGCCCGCCGTTCATTCCGAGCAACGGACGCTCATGGGCTTCTACCTGAGCGCGCTATCAATCGACTACGGTCCCCGGCGGCCTCCGAGGCGTGGCGAGAGGAGTGGGAACCCGCGCTCTGCGCCGCAGCCAGTTCTCGCCTAGATCGAAGCAAGAGTATCGTTTTTGCGAAGAGGCGCCTTGACCGGAAAGAGTTTAGAAGTGCTGGCCGCAACGATCATCTCGATTGGAGATAGTCGCGAAGGGCGATAGCTTGATTATGCTCGGTATCGCGCGCCGAGTAGAGCAGTGTCACATGCCCCGTCTTGATGAGGTCATGCAGCTTTGCAACGGTCTCTGGCATCTTGTCCAGTTCACGCCAGTAGCGTTTGCGGAATTCCGCCCATCGCTCCGGCTTGTGGGCGAACCAGCGTCGCAGTTCGCTGCTGGGGGCGATCTCTTTAAGCCAGGCCGCGTCCGCGAGGTCTTCCTTGCGGAGACCTCGAGGCCAGATGCGATCCACCAGCACACGCTGGCCGTCGGTTTTGGCAATCGGTTCGTAGACGCGTTTCACAGTCACATTTGGCATTGCAGGCCCTCTAATACCTTGAGGAACCGAACATGCGATTCTGACCGGCGTCGATGGCCGGCATGTAGCCGTCAGCCTTCGCTACGGCTCGCGTCCCCGTTGCGCGCGATGGGGAGGGTCAAATGAAAGATCGTTCCGCCGTCGGGATTCGGTTCCGTCCAAAGTTTGCCGCCATGCCCCGTGACGATCGACTTGCAAATGGAGAGACCAACGCCCATGCCCTGCTGCTTGGACGTGACAAAAGGCTGGAACAGCCGCGCCGCCACGTCGGGCTCGATGCCCGGACCGGTGTCGATGACAGAGACCTTGGCCATTTCGTCGGGTAGCGCTTCCGCGACGACCGTAAGTCTGCGCTGTGGGCAATCTTCCATCGCCTCAACGGCATTGCGCATCAGATTGACGATCACCTGTTGGATCTGAATCTTGTCGATATGGACCAGTGGCGCGCCTGTCGCAGCCTGGATCGTCACTTTGACACCGCGCTCCTTGGCGCCGATCAATGCCAACGCACTGGCTTCGTCGATAACTTTGGCCAGGTCGTGAGGTGCCAAGTCCGCATCGCTCTTTCTCACGAAGTCGCGCAGCTTGCGGATGATCTGGGTTGCGCGCTGAATCTGTTCCAGCGCCTTCTCGAAATGACTATCGGCTGGGGATGCGGTCTCTGCTTGCGTCAGCCCACGCCGCCCGGCTTGCAAATAGTTTTGGGCGGCGGTCAATGGTTGGGTGACCTCATGGGCCAAAGCCGAAACCATCTGTCCCATCTCGCTCAACCGTGAGACATGCGACAGCTCCGCTTGGAGCTCCTGCATGCGCATGCGCGTACGCTGGCGCTCGGTGAGGTCGCGGATAAAGCCTGTGAACAGGCGATGTTTGCCGCGCCGCACTTCGCCCACGGCCAATTCGATCGGAAATGTGCTCCCGTCTTTGCGCTGTCCTACGACCACGCGACCGATACCAATGATGTGTCGCTCGCCGGTTGCCAGGTAGCGCGCGACATAGGAATCGTGTTGCTCGCGATGGGGTGAGGGCATCAGGAGCGAGACGTTGTGCCCGCAAGCTTCGTCGGCCGTATAGCCGAACATCCGTTCTGCGGTCGTGCTGAAGGATTGTATGATTCCGCGCTCATCGATCACGACCATGGCATCCGGCACCGTGTCGAGGATCGATTGCAGATGGGCCTCGCGCTCGACCAGCCGGTCTTGATCGGCCCGGGCATAGCCAATTTCGCGGGCAACCCGCACGAGGCAGGCAACCTTTCCATCCGGCGCCGATACGGGCGCAAGCGCGCCTGTGGTCCATACGATCGAGCCGTCCTGTCGGCGCTCTTCGAGCGCCGGGATCGAGAGCCGTTGACCGTCAAGCGCCCGCCGGAACAGCTGGTCTAGGTCTGGAGTGCTGTCTCGTGGAGCCAGGATGGCGTGGGGGCGCCCCATAATCTCTTCGGGGGCGTAGCCATAGAGATCCACGCTGCCGCCACGCCAGGCGTAAATCGTTCCGTTCGGGGCAATTCCGATGACGGCACAATCGGCGCAGGCATCAAGCCCAGCCAGAAGATCGGCTGAGGACATCGCCATCGGGGCAGATGACGCTCCAGGTCGTTCCATATTTGCGAGCCCCCTCCGTACCGGCCCGAGCCCTCAGCCGATCCACGACCGCGCTCGCCCGCCCGTATACGAAAATTACAACCGGAGTTTGGCGGAGAACAAGCGCTGCACGCCCGCGAATTGAGTTGCCGGGCGAGTGCGACGAGGCTTAGGCCGGCACTCGGTTGCCCGGCTGCGTACTCCGCGATCCCCTGATTGTGAGGATCGTCTGGGCTCCGCCGGCCGCCGACGTAAGTGGCAGACAGCGCCACTGCAAAGGCTTGACCCAAGCCCTGTTTCTTCTGGCTCGAAGCTGGAGAGGCGGGTAGAAGCTTATGTCGCAATTTGGGTCATTTGTTGACACGGCGGGCGGATCGGTTGGTGCCGGATGGTAGGGAAAACTCCTGAAATCTCCCAATATGCGGCAATGTGAATATTCCCAAGCATAGGCTGTTACGTGACAGAGCGGCCCTTTCGGTGGCGCGGCTCTTTCGCATAGGGTGCCCTTGCCGATTCTCTTCTCGCCATTTCCGGCAGTCCCGATTGACGGTTCGGGGCGATCATCGGTGTGTTCCGCGTATCTCTGCAAACCCTATGCACGAGACCGGCTATGCCCAACAGCTTCGCGCCCAAGAGCGCGCTGGCGCTCTTCGCCACACCGGATCCGGAGTACCAGACGCGCGTGGACGCTGCCGATCAGGCCGCAAAGGCGTTCCTCGCGCGCTGGGTCGAGCAGGCGAAGGATGGGGATCTTGTGATCGGCGAAGATATCCCGTCTCGAGCCTTTGCGCGATATCTCGCCAATCTGATGATCGTCGAGCCGATCGAGGAGGGCCGCGATTGCCTGATCCGCCTGGCCGGTAGCCTTGTGCGCCGCCGCTATGGCCGTGAGGTCAGCGGTGAGCGGCTTTCGGCGCTCTTCTCGCCGGCCGCGTTCAAACAGAATCTGGCGCGCATGCAAGCAGTCTGCGGGACCGGAATACCGGTCATCCTTGCTGGCACGGTGCCTCAGGATGACGCGCCACCACTGCAATTCGATGCGATCATCCTGCGCGCCTGGGCGCCGAAGAAAGACGCGATGTGGAATGTCGTCGGGATATTCGTGCACGCAGGATGATGCCGGCACGTGCCGTGTCTCTATAGAGCGCTATTTCCTGCGCTTTCGCGCCCGGGGCTTTCGGCCCAGCCCCATGTCCTTCGCGAATGCGGACCGTTGCTGGGCATAGGCGGGGGCTACCATCGGATAGCTGGTCGGCAAGTTCCATTTGGCCCGGTATTCATCCGGCGTCATTCCGTACTTCGCGCGTATATAACGTTTCAGCACCTTCATCTTTCGACCATCTTCCAGACAGGTGATGTAGTCGCGGGCAACGGACCTCTTTATCGGCACGGCGGGCGTGGGGCGCGACGGCCTCGCAGCGGGGCGCGTGAGCGACTCGAGCGCGCAATGAATCTCGCGCAACGCGGACGGCACGTCACCGGCTGGCATCGTGTTGTGGCGCACGTAGGCGGCCACGACATCGCATGCCAAGTGTAGCGAGTTCGGCACATTCGATACGAGAGTTTCTTCGCTCATTGTTGGTACTCTACGACCGTGTTCGCGTCCAGCGTAACTGACTGTACGCGGTCGCCGGAGATTGCGCTGCAATTGCGGTTAACGGCCTAAGCGCTGCTTACGTTCCGGTAACGAGTACGACGCTACGCTCGGCATCCGGCTCCCGAGCTAGGAGTGGCCGAACCTATGGCCGACACGGCAGACAATCATTCGAACCCCTCGCACGACGCGCGCGACGCGATGCGGCGGCGCGTGCTTTTAAGCGGCAAGATTGCCTATGGTGATGGGGCCTTTTCCTTGGATTGCAGCATCCGTGACCTGTCTCAATCAGGCGCGCGGCTTGGGATTCGCGGTTCGACGGTGCTACCGAAGTCCTTCTATCTTATCGACTTGCGAGCGGGCACAGCCTATGACTGCGGGCTCATCTGGCGCAATGCGACCCAGGCGGGCGTCAAGTTCCACGGCATGCTCATGCTCACGGAAATCAAGGACCCCAAGCTGCAATATCTGAGGCGGCTTTATGTGGAAACCTGTTTGCGGTAGGCCGCTGCCAGGCTTGGCCGCGCGCTTACCCGCCGGCGCGGCTTTTCGGCAGAGGCGCTTCGTGGTTGGGGCCGTGGTCTGTCAGGTCCGCGACTGGATTATCCACGTGCCGGCACTTGCCATTAAGCGAAGCGCCGAGTCCAACAGACAATGTTCGGCAGCCGATATCGCCGTCTATTGTGCCCGATGGGCGCAACGCAATCGCCGTTGCGCGGAGAGTTCCAGTGACCCGGCCGCTGATCACGCATTCGGACGCGTTTACGGTTCCTCGGATGAGTCCGCCTTCGCCGATGGTGACGTGCGCGCCATAGATGTCGCCTTCCACGTTTCCATCGACCACGACGGTGCCGGAGGAAAGGATGGTACCAGTGACTTTCAAATCGTTTGCAATGACCGAAGGTGGCGGAGCATGTGACGTACCAGCCATTGGGCGCGGCAATTCAGAATGACCCGACGATCTCTTCTTGAACAACACGAACAAACCTCTTTGCGAGAGAGCGATCACGCGACGAAGGGCGCTCTGAAAAGCGGTTGCGCTAGGCAGAGGCCTGGTCGATGCCGAGGGCAGAGCGTATGGCCGTCAGCAAGGTCTCTTCGGCGAGCGGTTTGTCCAACATGGCATGCGCCCCCGCATCCAGCGCGCGCCTTTCAAGCAGCGCATCGCCGTGCCCCGTCACGACGACAATGGGAATACGGATGTCACGCTCCTTCAGGGCTTCCATGACCTCGAACCCGTCCATCTCGGGCATCCTGAGATCGAGGAGCAGACAGCCGTCGAGTTCATGCGCCACAGCCAGAAATGCTTCGCCACGGGCGAAGCTGCGCACACCAAAACCGTCGCACCCAAGCAGGATCGCAAGCGAGTCCCGTACGGCCTCCTCGTCGTCCACAATCCACACCTGCGGTTCTGTGCTCTCGGTCATGTCTAGCTCCGGCGCGGCAACACACGCGCTCTATGCCTCTTCGCCTATACGTACTTCTACGTATGCGGCCGTTGTTTTTGCCCGACAGGTCCGCGTCGCGCCTCGATTTACCAATTTTCGCGAGGCGAATGATATGGATTGACCATAGTCAAGGCCGATGGTCCAAGGCGGCTATTTTCATTCCTTGAGAAGCTAAATGGGCCTTGCCGATGCCAGAGCACGAAGACGCTATCAATGCATCCTGCGCGCCATGCCGTGGCGCAGTCACGCGCGTCTACCGTGAGTTGCGTACGCTGGGCTATGATGACCCGTCCGCCTTTCGCTCCGCAGTCACGGTGCTTTCGTTGCGCCATCCGGGCCTCAGCCGCGAAGCATATGCCGGCGTCGCTGCGGCCTGGATCGAGGCCGCGTAGTCGGCGGAGCAAACCTCGGCGATCTCGAAGGCTGCGAGCCAGAGCGTGCTATGGTGGCCCTGAGCGACTTGATGACTCGTCATAGCGTCGCGTAGAGATCAAAAAGGCACCGTGGCGATTTCAGGCGCGTTCAGCCAGGCCCATTGGGCTTGGGCGATGATTTGGCGGGCGGCACCACAGGCGCCTCTTGCGCCGGTGTGTGCGTTTGCGTGCTCGGCACATGCGCGATCCACGGGCAGCCCGCGCCCCAACGATGCATCCAAACCGGTCCCGCGGGACCGGGCACCGTCATGCCAAGAAACTTTCCGCCAGACCAGGGCACAGCGACGGCCGCAACGATCGCAAGCACCACAAGCAAGTAGAGCCATGCGCCAAGAAGCGCGCCCAGCAATCGTAGGACGCCTTCGGTTCTGCTCGCAGCAAACCAGACGAAGAAACCAACGACCGCAAAGGCGGTCGCATGCAGCACCGCGCCGAAAATCCAGAACATTGCCGTCTCCCCCGAATGTCGCAGCCTATGCATTCTGCCGCGCTTGTTTCAATCAATATAGCACGGATTGCCGCTATGTCCTGCGCTTTGCGCAAGAGAGCCATGCCGCTCGCAGCGTGGAACCGAACACGCCGGTCCGTCCGTCGAGGGGAAGACTGTCGGTCACGATAGTGCCATGCGCTCATAGCGTCGGGCGAAGACTTCGAACAACAGCTCAGGCCGCTGAGCTGCAATGACACATAGTCAGGCTCATCAATGATTAGAAGCTTGTAGGATGCAAGCTGGCGCTGAAGGCACAACAGGTACTTGTTATCGCGGGCTTTCAGCGATTTGTGTTGCGTCGGTGGCCGAGAAGCCGGCCGACGGCTCCTTCTGGCAGGTGACAAGTCCGAGGGTCAGAAGACGACAGCCGCAGGCTTCGGATATGGACGTCGAAAACGCCTCACCCGGGCCAAAACATCGCAACGCCAAGCCGCCTCATTCGAAGAGGGTCGGGAGTGAGTCCCGCGCGGCCTCGTCGTCGTCCACAATCCAAACCTCGGTGCCAATTGTCACGCACGTTCCTCTCGAAGCGGCCGGAACACGAAGGCTGTATGCGGCCGGCTAGACGTAATTCTGCGCAATAGGTTCGTTTGCCTGCGATTGGCGGGCAGATTGGCTCGGCTTGGTGCTATCAGCCGTCCAGCACACGAGATGCCTTGCTTGGCTGAGCGAGGCTCGCGGTTGCCGGTTTGGGAATGCCGCGGTGGTGCTTGTGTCCGTCGGCTGGCATGCCGCTGGGGCGCCGCGCGCCTATTTGTCGGCAGTGGGCGGCATTGAGACTGCGTTAACCAATGTCACAGAAGCTGAACGTGGCATTCTGGCAAGATTGATCATGGCCGATCGCATCGCGGCATCCAACCAGGCTGGACGACACGTATCCTCCACCAAGGTGCTTTCCCTAGACGCGGTGAAGAGCCCCATCGTCGCTCAAGGGGTGGCGTACTGGAACGCGCTGCGCGCTGATCGACGGTTTCCGGCCCGCACCGAGCTTTCCCCGCGCGCCATGGTCGGGTTCCTGAAGAACGTTGCCATCATTGACGTTATCAATTCCGGCGGGGACTTTCGCTATCGTCTGGTGGGGGACGCTCATATAGAGGCGCGTGGCAAGGATTTCACCGGAGCTACGCTCAGCGCGATCGAAGAGCATTCGCCTGGGTTTGCGAAGCGCACCAGGGATCTGTTCGAGTCCTTGCGCCGGAGCGGTGAGCCATGCCTTGTTCGCGGTTCCATGAACCCTGACGCCTCGGGCTGGCGCTTCGCCTATCGCGAATGCGCATTTCTGCCGCTTGGCACGACGGACGATGCGATCGATGGAATATTTGCGGTCGGCGTCTACGCGTCTGCCGCCGCGGTGGAGTAGCGGTCCAGTCGTCGCAAGCGTACATTCATTCGATTGGTAGCCCCGCCGCCTTCCACTCCGGAAGCCCGTCTTCCAGGCGCCGCACCTTGAATCCACGATCACGCAGCAGGGCCACCGCCTCGAAGGCAAGGACGCAGTAGGGCCCCCGGCAGTAAGCGATGATCTCGCGATTTTTCGGGATTTCACGCAGTCGCCGTTTCAACTCGCGCAAGGGGATATTGACTGCCTTGGGCAGATGGCCTGCGGCATATTCGTCGGCGGGACGCACATCCAGCACCGTGACGAGACCGTCCTTCAGGCGGCGCGCAAGCTCTTTGCGGGAAACCGGCTCGAGCGCGTCACGGGCATGGAAATAGCTTCCGATCACGTCGCGAACCTGCGCGGAATTGCGTTCGGCGAGGTTCTGCAATGCGGCGACCGCGCGAAGCACGGCGGGATCACTGAGCCCATAAAGGATGCGCTTGCCGTCCCGGCGCGACGACAGCACGCCCACTGCACGCATGAGACGGAGATGCTGGGAGGCGTTGGCAATCGACAGCCCGACACGCTCGGCAAGCGCCTCGACGCTGCGCTCTCCCTGCGCCAGCTGCTCAAGGATTTCCAGCCGGTGCGGGTGCGCGAAGGCCTTGGCGACTTCGGCAAAGCCGGCCAGGACCGCCTGTTTCGGATTCTCGCTTGACATCGAATACCTTCTACGGAATCATTCAAGAGAATTATTGAATGATGCAGGCCTGTCAAGGGCGACGGGTCCACATCTTCGAGGTGGCTCCTGTGATCCTGCACCCGTTTCTACACACCGAACCTGTCGCCATCTCCTATCTCTTCGGCTGCGGCGGCAAGGCGTCTGCTGCCGTGGTCGATCCCGTCGGCGAGATCGAGCCCTATCTGCGAACGGCCGAGGAGGCGGGGATACGCATCCTTTATGTCCTCGACACGCATCTGCACGCCGATCACCTCTCCGCCGGACGCCAGTTGGCCGAGGCGGCCGGGGCCGAATATGTGTTGTTCGCCGAAGCCGATGCCGCCGGGCCGTTCCGAGGCGTGCGCGACGGCGATGTGCTCCCGCTCGGCAATGTGACGGCGGAGGTGCTGCACATGCCGGGACACACGCCGGAGCATATTTGTCTCCTCGTCACCGACCGCACGCGCGCGGCGGAGCCGTGGTTCGCGCTCACCGGCCACACATTGATGGTCGGCGATGTCGGCCGCACGGAGCTGGCCGCGACGGCGGAGGCGGGCGCACGGGCTTTGTTTCGCAGCCTGAAGCGCCTCAAGAGGCTTCCGGACTACGTCGAGGTGCTGCCGGGGGCCTATTCCGGATCGGTGTGCGGGCGCCACCTCAGCGGCAAGCCAAGCTCGACCGTTGGGTTCGAACGGCGGCACAACGAAGCGTTCCGGATCGAGGCCGAGGATGCCTTCATGCGCTTCATGCAAAGCGATATCCCGCCGCCACCGCCGCGGGCTGCAGAGTTGCGTGCGATCAATGCGGGCCTCGCCATGGCTTAGTATTGGCGCCCCTGCGGTGCAGATTAACGCCTCATGGGAGGAAGGATATGCGCAACAGATCGAAGATCGCCGTTCTTGCCATCGCCGGTGTCGTGCTCATGCCGGCTTTGGCGCTGGCACAACAGACATCTCAACCCACCGGATATCCCTGCGGCCCCTACATGATGAATTGGGGCGGGGGATGGTATGGCATGGCCCTGGGGCCTCTGTTTATGATCCTTGTCCTGGCTCTGGTGATCGCTGTCGCCGTTCTTCTTGTTCGTTGGCTATCCGGGACATGGCATTCGAATCAGCCTTCGTCTCATCTGCCGCCGTTCCGCACGCCGCTTGACATTCTTAAGGAGCGATATGCCCGCGGCGAGATCAATAAGGAGCAATTCGAGGAAGGGCGCCATGTCCTTGGCGAGTGACGTTAGTGGGCTTGCGGCGGAGCCAGCCAATGAAAATTGTGTTTATCCTCAATGATCCCCCTTATGGTACGGAGCGCTGTTACAACGCCCTGCGTCTCGCAAGCGCCCTGGTGAAGAGGGATGCTGCGACCGAGGTCACGGTCTTTCTGATGGCCGACGCTGTCGCCTGCGCAAAGAAAGGCCAGAAGCTCCCGGAGGGCTATTACAGTCTTGAGCGCATGCTGAAGCGCTTCACCACTGGCGCACACAGGGCTCTTCTCTGCGGTACCTGCATGGACGCACGAGGATTGACCGAAACCGACCTCATTGATGGCGCCCGCCGCAGCTCGATGGACGAGCTTGCCCTCGCCACTGGCGAAGCCGACAAAGTGTTGGTGTTTTGATCGATATGACGGAGACAAAGGGACTGGCGCCGATCTATCTCGACTACAATGCCAGCACGCCGATCGATCCCGCGGTCGCGGCGGTCATGCGGCTCCTTCTCGAAACGGCTTTCGGCAACCCTTCGAGCGGCCATTGGGCTGGCGCCCCGGCCAAAGCCGCACTCGAACATGCGCGTGGCCAGGTCGCTTTGCTGCTTGGTTGCGCGGCCGACGAGATCGTCTTCACGAGCGGCGGCAGTGAGGCGAACAATCTCGCCCTCAAAGGCCTGTTCTTTGCGCGCGGCAGCCGGCCGTCGCATTTCATCACATCCGCGATTGAGCATCCGGCGATCCTGGCGCCCTGCCGGCATCTTGAGGGGATTGGCGCCAGCGTGACCTATGTCCCGGTTGATGGCAGCGGGCTTGTCGACCCCGTCGACATCCGCAAGGCGATTACCAAGGACACGTGTCTCATCAGCGTCATGCATGCGAACAACGAGGTCGGCACGATCCAGCCGATCGCCGAGATCGCGCAGATTGCGCGCGAGCACGGAATTCTCCTCCATACAGATGCGGCGCAGTCCGTCGGCAAGATCGCCACGAAAGTGGAGGAACTCGGTGTCGATCTGGTCTCGGTCGCGGGCCACAAGCTCTATGCGCCGAAGGGCGTCGGTGCGCTTTACATCCGGCGCGGTGTATCGCTTGAGCCTCTGATCCACGGCGCCGGGCATGAGGGCGGGCAGCGGGCCGGCACGGAGAGCGCCCTCTTGACCGCGGCGCTCGGCAAGGCCTGCACGATCGCGGAATCTGCGATCGGCATGCCCGCCGTGCGAGGCCTGCGCGACGCGTTCTGGGAGCGGCTCCGCGAGACGTTCGGGAATCGGGTGGTGCTTAACGGCCATCCCGAAAGACGTCTTCCCAATACGCTCAATGTCTCCTTCATCGGACAAAATGGCGCCGATATCCTTGCGCGAATGCCGGAGGTGGCCGCCTCCACCGGTTCGGCTTGCCATTCCGGCGCGATCACCTTGTCGCCCGTTCTCAAGGCCATGGGCATTGCGCCCGGGACCGGCCTGGGCGCGATCCGCTTCAGCCTGGGCCGCGGCACGACGGAGGATGAGATCATTTCGGTGGTCGACAGACTGCGCCGGGTGATCGCGTGAGCGCGGCGGCTGCGCCGCCCATGATCGGCTTCGAGGTCTATAGGGCCTGGCGGGCAAGCACGCTTGGTGCCGTGACGGAGGCGATCGAGCAGCGCCTGATCCTCGAGCTGATGGGCGAGCTCAAGGGCTCTAGCGTTCTGGATGTCGGCTGTGGCGACGGCGCGCTGGCGTGTGCAGCGGCCTCGCGCGGCGCCCAGATGTCCGGTGTCGATCCGGATCCTGCGATGCTCGATGCCGCGCGCCGGCGGGCCGAACAAGCAGGCGTCAAGATGGACTTCAGGGAGGGCCGCATCGAGCAGCTTCCCTTCGCCGATGCGAGCTTCGACGTCGTCACGGCGGTCACCGTTCTCTGCTTTGTTGCCGATGCGCGCGGAGCGATGCGCGAGATGGCGCGTGTGCTGCGCCCGGGCGGGCGCCTTGTCCTAGGCGAACTCGGGAGATGGAGCCCGTGGGCCGCGATCCGCCGCTTGCGGGGCTGGCTGGGCGCGAAGACCTGGAAAACTGCACGATTCCGTACGGCTGGCGAGTTGCGCGCGCTTGCCGAGCAGGCAGGGCTTTCTGTCACGGCGATCCGCGGCGCTGTCTTCTATCCGCCGCTTGGCCTTTGCGGCCGCCTCGTGGCACCGCTCGATCCGTGGCTTGGGCGTCATACGACCATGGGCGCCGCCTTCATCGCCCTCAAAGCCACAAGACCGCGGGATCACGGGGGGCGTGAAGCGTGACGTCGGATTCATCCGCATCTCATAGCATCCGGCTGGGGCTGCACGAGAACTGGCCGCAATTCTCCCTGCTGGTCCTTATCAACGCCTTTGTCGGTGGTATGGTTGGGCTGGAGCGGACGGTGGTTCCCCTGATCGGTGCCGAGGAATTCAAAATCGCCTCGACCACCGTCGTCGTCTCCTTCATCGTCAGTTTCGGCGTCGTCAAGGCGCTTGCCAATCTGGTCTCGGGACACTTCGCCGATCTCTATGGCCGCAAGCACATGCTGGTGCTGGGCTGGCTTGTGGGCCTGCCGGTGCCGTTCATGATCGCTTGGGGGCCGAGCTGGGGCTGGATCGTGGCCGCCAATGCGCTGCTCGGAATCAACCAGGGCTTCGCCTGGTCGATGACGGTGATCATGAAGATCGATCTGGTCGGCCCCAAATCGCGCGGGCTTGCCGTCGGCCTCAACGAATTCGCCGGCTATCTCGCCGTCGGCGTCACGGCCTTTCTCACCGGCTATATCGCCCAGCATTATGGTCTGAGGCCCCAGCCCTTCTATCTCGGGATCTGTTATGCCGTGCTTGGTCTCGGCCTTTCGGTCCTTACGGTACGCGACACCCGGCATCACGTAAGCCACGAAGTGGCGCACCACACGGCAGGCAGCGAAGCGATCACGTTCCGGGAAGTGTTCCGCCGCGCCTCCTTCGGTGACAGAAATCTCTTCGCGGCCTCCCAGGCGGGCCTTGTCAACAATCTCAATGACGGCATGAGCTGGGGCATCTTCCCGCTCTTTTTCGCCGCATTTGGCCTCAGTGTGGAGCGCATCGGCATTCTCAAGGCGGTTTACCCCGCGGTGTGGGGCGTGCTCCAAACGGTCACCGGCCCCTTGAGCGATCGCTGGGGCCGCAAGGGCCTGATTGTCGCCGGCATGTGGGTACAGGCCGCCGGACTCTTTCTGACGGCCGCGACCCGCGGTTTTGGCTGGTGGCTGTTGGCGAGTCTGCTGCTCGGTCTCGGCACGGCCATGG
The DNA here is from genome assembly GCA_028869725.1 of Alphaproteobacteria bacterium. Classification (GTDB taxonomy): domain Bacteria; phylum Pseudomonadota; class Alphaproteobacteria; order Micropepsales; family Micropepsaceae; genus Rhizomicrobium. Next base: position 17,217 of record JAGWRJ010000807.1, read on the forward strand.
TCTATCCCACGCTCATCGCCTCCGTCTCTGATGCCTCGCATCCGTCCTGGCGGGCACGCTCCTTGAGCGTCTACCGCTTCTGGCGCGATCTCGGCTATGCCATCGGCGCATTGTCCGGCGGTATCATCGCGGACCTGTTCGGGCCCGCCTGGGCCATCGCCGCCATTGGCGTTGTCACGGCCGTCTCGGGTGTGGTGGTCGCTGTCTCGATGGTCGAACACGGGCACATAAGTGCCGTCGCCGAAGCAGATAACGTCGAAAACCGATAAACCACCGTGGCACATTGCCGAGAGAGACGCCAAGCCATGTGGGTGTAAGAATTATCGGCCTCACCTGACTGGAAGCGGCGCGGCTACAAGCCGAAGTGGGCGTCGACGACGTGCAATCGTCGGAAGCGAATTATACCTCAGCCGAGACCTTGAAGCGCAACGGGACGATTTCTTCATCCTCTGGCGGCCACGCGGCGGTTTTGCGTTGGGGCCGCTATTTGCTCTTCGGCCAGCCGGACCTCGAGCGCGTTGAACGGATCTTCAAGCGGTATGGGGAAGTTGCCTTCTTTCTCAGGACGGCTGGTACCCGTCATGTCGAACTCTCGCTCCTTATGGGGCCTCGATTAAGCAATGCCCAGAAGCTCGCGACGTCTTACACCCGAGCGTTCGGCTCCGATCCATGAGCAACATTGGCAAAATACAATTTTGCTGAAGGCTTTGGATTTCGGGCCAAAGGGCACATAGTCTACAGCGACAATACTGCCGGAGGCGAGGGCTTGCATCCCCAGCCCGATATTAAGGCGGCGACGGCCACGATGATCGTGGCGACACTGGTGGCTTCATTTGCGATCGCAGCGAGTCCGCCGCCAGGGTTTTCCTCTTGCGCCGATCAACGCGTCTACTCGCCAGGCCGCAGGATCAATGCGTGCACGGCATTGTTGAAGAGGCCAGGTCTAAGCAGCGTTGATAGAGCTTTGATCTATTACAGCCGCGGCACTGCGCTGTGCGAGAAGGGGGATCTGAACCGCGCTTTTGACGATCTCACGCGTGCCCTTGAACTCGCGCCGGAGCTTGAGGTGGCATATGTCAGTCGCGGAATCGTTCGTCGAGATCTCGGCCAAGATCTGCTGGCGATCCGCGACTATGACATCGCTCTCTCACTGCAACCGAAAGATGCTCGCGCCTTTAGCAATCGCGCAGCGGCGGAATTCGATCTAGGGGCGCTAGACCGTTCGCTTGCAGATTATACTCGTAGCATTGAGCTGTTACCCAAGAATGCCCGTGCCTATCGCAATCGGGCTATCGTCCACGATGCGATGGGGGAACTTGAGCAAGCGAAGAGTGATTATTCCGTGGCAATCTCGTTAAAGCCAACGGACTGGTCTGCCTTTGACGGACGCTGCTACGTGCTTCTCGAACTAGGGCATCCCAAGGCCGCGCTTGTCGATTGTATCATCGCAACGCGGCACACGCCGCGCTCCGCTGCGGCATGGGATTCCAAGGGACTCGTCCTTCTTCGGCTTGGGCGGGGCAAGGCTGCCATCCGGGCCTTCAACCGGGCTCTTCACCTGTCGCCGGGCTTGGCGACCTCGTTGTATGGCCGTGGCATCGCCAAAAACCGGTTGCGGCGGCCGGACGGTGCAGCCGACATTGAGCGTGCTCGCCGCGAAGACCCCAAAATATCATCGAAAATGGCTCGCCTGGGGATTTCCGAATGAAAATGGCTATTCGGCGCACCGTGTACCACAGAGGTGCGATTGTGCTGTCGATCTTGCTCATCTGGGGGACGGTCCGTCCAAATGGTTTGACTGCGGTTGTGCGGGCGGCGCCTGCTTCCGCCGTTACCCGCGTCGCGATGAACCGTGCATCCGCGACCCTACAGAGCGGTCCCAAACAAGGGGCGTCGGCGGTTAGCTCGACCAGAGCAGTGCGGAAGCGCTGTAGGCTTGAGAGGCGGTGTTACCAGGAGCAGGTCGGAACGCGGCCGGTTTGCTGGCCCCCGGAATCGCCGACATGCATGAGCGAGCCAGTCATGAAGACGGTATGTCTTCGGGTGCGACCCTCGTCTTGTCAAAAATGATCTCCACACGTAGGCCCGGATTGTTGTCGGCCAAGTGAATTCGTGCGCCGTGGTAACGCGCAATGGCGCCTACGAGGGACAGGCCAAGACCACTGCCGGGTGTTGAGCGGCTTCGCTCAAGGCGATAGAAGCGGCGGAAAACGCGCTCACGCTCCTCCGCCGGGATGCCGGGCCCGGAATCGGCCACTGCCGCCACGACCTGATCCGGCGACCGCACGAGCGAAATGCGGATCGCGCTCCCGGATGGTGAATGCGTCATCGCGTTCTCGATGAGATTGACGAACGCTTGGCTTAGCATGGCCTGATCGCCGGACACCGTGACGCTGGGCGTGATGTGGGTTTCCAGGCGGTGACCGCTGTCTTCCGCAGCAGGACCGTACAACTCGGCCAATTCGGTGAGCAAAGCAGACAAGTCGATGCTCTCGAGGGGAATACCAGCCGTGCCGCTTTCGATCTGGCCGATGCGGAGCAGGGCCGAAAACGTCGCCAGAATGGTCTCGCTCTCGGCGATCGCCTCTTCGACGGCCTGGCGGTAATCCGCGATGTTCGAACTCTCACTGTGGACCGCCTCGAGATGATGGCGCAGACGCGTCAGGGGCG
>JAGWRJ010000808.1 GCA_028869725.1 Alphaproteobacteria bacterium
CATTGCTGCGCAGATAGAGCTGGCGTTCAGGAAAAGTGGTGTGCAGCCAGGTCCAAGCTCGCTCAATGAGCCGTTTTGCCATCCCGGAGCATCCCCAACTGCGCCGCTGGCGCGGCCCCTTTCCATAGGGTCATTTGAGCCAGACTTATCTTGAAAATTCAAGACCTTGCCAACTTTTTTGCAGATGGGCGCGCAAACCCGCTCTAGAGGGTTTTGGCTGCCGCCAGTACCTCCTCGACATGGCCTGGAACTTTGACCTTGCGCCAGATGCGGGCAATTTTGCCGTCGGCGCCGACGAGGAATGTGGAGCGCTCCATGCCCATATATTTGCGGCCATAAAGGCTCTTTTCCACCCAGGTGCCGAAGGCCTCAGCGGTGGCGGTTTCCGGGTCTGACGCGAGGGTGATGGTGAGCTTGTGCTTGGCCTTGAAGCGATCATGGCTCGCGATGCTGTCTTTTGATACGCCGATCACGGCCACACCAAGGGCGTCGAAGTGCTTTTTGGCGGCCGAAAAGCCGATGGCTTCCTTGGTGCAGCCGGAGGTGTCGTCCTTGGGGTAAAAATAAATGACATAGGGTTTGCCCTTGAGGCTGGCGGAGCTGATCTGTCCGCCGCCGTCGCTGGCCATCTTAAAGGCAGGGACCCGGTCACCGGCTTTGAGTTCGGCAGTGGCGACAGACTTGCTCATATCTCCTCCTCCACATGGGTAGGTGTGATGGTCTTCGAACGTTTACTGTAGACGGCTATTAGGCGATAAGACATCGATGCGATCCGGCGCAAGGCTCATGGGCCGGCGGATCGATCGGGTGGCGTGCGAGCCGCCGGGATGGTCGAAAGTCTTTCGGATTGAAACCTCATCATTTCCGCATAACCGGTCGTTGGGTAGGCCTGACTGCCGCAGGTGTCGTTGTCGCGGCAGTGTTCTTCGTCCTGGGTGCCGGAGTGCGCCTTCTGGTGGGGCCGGTATCACTTGGCCCGTTTTCAGGCCAGATCGCAGGGGCGATCAACCGGGCGGTTCCCGGGCTTGGTATCCGCTATGACAGCGCGGCGCTTGAGTGGTCGCGGGAGGAAGGCCGGGTGAATGTCGTGATCTTGGGCGCCCGTGTCTTCGATCACCGGCAGCGCATCATCGCCCAGGCGCCCAAGGCCGAAATTGATCTGGCCGCAGCGCCGCTCCTGGCCGGCAAACTCGCCGTCAAGCGGATCGCCCTCATCGGTGTCCAGCTGACACTGGTGCACAGCAAAGATGGCTCCCTGCATCTGGGCATGGTCGGCGATCACGGACAGAGCGATCTTATTGCCCGTCTGCGCAAGATTCTCGCCTCGAACAGCGGGCCGACCAGTCTTCAGGGCTTCGCCGTTCAGCGCGCACGGCTCGCCTTCTTCGACGAGCGCACCGGCATCTTTGTGGTAGCTCCCTCGGCCCAGCTGGCGATCACGGCGAAAGGCGGACCCCGGGGTCCGATGACCGCCAATTTGGCGGCCGATCTCGAGGTCTATGGTAAGCCGGCCCACATCCGGGCACATCTCGTTGTGCCGCAGGACGGAAAGGATCTTACGGGTGATGTGGAGCTGACCGGGCTTGATCTGGCGGCACTCGGTCGTGGCGCGGCACCATTGTCGTTTCTCAAGCCATATGCCCTGAAGACCGACGTCCGGGCCAACTTTCGGCTCGATCAGGATGGAGGCCACCTTGCATATGTCGATTTTGGTATTGGTGCTGAGGGCCAGATTCGAAGCTTTGGCCACCCACTCCGGATCAGGACGCTCCATCTGATCGGACGTTATGACGGACGTACCGGACGCATCCTTATCGATGACGGGCATCTCTCCGGCAAAGAGATTACGGCCCATCTGCGCGGATCGGGCAATCTGGCCTTTGACACGGACGGTGCGCTGAAGACTGCAGGTCTTTATCTGGAGATGGACAGGCTCGCGCTGCAGATCCCCTCGGTGCTGCAGGGACAGGTAGGTTATGCGCATGCCGTGCTGCGCGCCGACTATCGGCCCGCCGCGCATACGATCACCATCGAGGACTTCAGCCTCGCGCGCGGACCCTTGTCCGCACAGTTCGCGGGGTCGGTGACACTGGCCTTGGGACGCTCTCCGGCGATCGCGCTCCATGGCGAGGTTGCCGCGCTTTCGGTGACGGATCTGCTCCATGACTGGCCACTTACTGTGGCCGCAGGTGCACGTTCGTGGATCGCGGACAATGTGCGTGTCGGCGAGCTGGGGCCAACCCATATCACGGTCGCGCTTCCTGCTGGAGCCCTGGATGGTCCGGTACTCCCGGATGATGCGATCGCGGTTCAGTTTCCGATTAGCGGCGCCACGATCTCGTATGTCGCTGGCCTGGCGCCCCTGACCGCTGTCACTGGCATTGGGGTCCTTTCGGGTGACGCCTTCAATGCCAAGATCAGCTCTGCGGTCGTGACCCCGCCCTCTGGTGGTGCGCTGACACTCAGCGCCGGTTCGGTCGCCATCGCCGATTTGCATCTTCCGACCACTTTGGCCAGGGTGCAGGGCCATGTCACTGGGGCGCTCGCTGACGTCCTGTCGCTGATCGACATGCCGCCGCTTCGCTATCCCAGCCGCTTTCATCTTGCGCCCCAGAGCGCGCGCGGACAGGTGGGGATTGACCTGACAGTCAAGGTGCCGACGCGACGCGACGTCACGATGAAGGATGTTTCCATCCTGGTGAAGGGCAAGGCCCGCGGCCTGGCACTCGACATTGGCCACCACCGGATCCGCAACGGCACCGCGACTTTCAGCGTCAACAATAGTGCGCTGCACGTTGCCGGGCGTATTGGCTATGCCGGCGCACTGCTGGACGCCAGTTGGGACGAGGACTTTACTTCGAAGGATCCGGAGACGACCCACATTGCGGCCAGCGGCATCCTGGATGCAGCTGCGCGTGCCCGCCTGGGTTTTGATCTGGGCGATTATCTGGAGGGACCGGTTGCCATTCAGGCCGAACTCGCTGGTCATCGCGGCGATATCCGATCGGCAGACATAAAGGCTGTTCTGGATCCGGCGACCGTCACTCTTAATGTGATCAATTATCGTAAACCCGCTGGTGTTCCCGCGCGCGTACAGCTTCAGCTGCGGCTGGAAAAGGGGCAGATCGCCTCCGGGCAGATGGTGCTGACGGGGGCGTCCCTGCATGGACAGGGTACGGCGCAGTTCAATACCGATGGCAAGCTCGTCAACCTGGTCATGCCGCAGCTTCATGCGGGGCCGCAGAATGATTTCTCTCTGAATATTCTGGATGACGCCTCGACAGGGCTAAAGATCAGTGTCTCCGGCCGCTCGGCAGATGGTACCGGACTTGACCGGCTGAAGCTGGGTGGCGCGTCCGCGCACACAACAACGTCGTCCGACCGGCCATTTCAGTTCGACGTCAACCTTGATCGTCTCGTGCTGCACAATGGTGTGGTTTTGGCGCCATTTGCGTTCTCAGCGGGCGGAATTGGCGACCGCCCGCAGACGCTGGCGATGAGTGGAGATCTGTCGCGCGGCGCCAAGGTCTCCGCCGATATTCTCGTCAGCGCGGGCGAGCGCCATGTTCGTCTGCAAGCCACTAATGCGGGCCTACTTCTGAACGGGCTTTTCGGCTTTACCTCGATTCGTGGCGGCCGCCTTGACCTCATGGCCACGTTGTCGCCCAAGCCGACCAAGAAGGATCTGGCGGACAAAAGGGTCATCGATTACCGCGGCGTCTTGCACATGACGGACTTTACCGTAATCCATCAGCCATTTCTGACTCGTCTGTTCTCCGCCGGATCGCTGACGGGGCTGATCAACCTCATGGGTGGCAAGGGTATCGCCGTCGACAAACTGATGGCGCCGTTTCGGATGGATGCGGGCATCCTGAATATTGACGACGCGCGCGCCAGCGGGCCCTCAATCGGCTTGACCGCAAGCGGCTATTTTGACCGGAGCAATGACAAGGTGGCGCTTGAGGGCGCGCTGGTACCGATCTACGGCCTCAACTCGGTGCTCGGCGCCATCCCTGTCCTGGGCGACGTTCTGGTCTCTAAAAAGGGTGAGGGCATATTTGGCGTTTCATACACCGTCCGCGGCAATGCCGACGAACCGGATGTGAGCGTCAATCCGCTTTCTGTGCTGGCTCCGGGTATCCTGCGGCGAATATTTGAAGGCACGCCAACCGCTCCGGTGGCCAAAAAGGATGCAGCCGACAAAGCCGCCTCCGACAGGCAGCAGGATCCGTCCCAACCCTGAGGTGTCAGGGCACCGGTCGCACCAGAACGTGCTGTTTCTTGCCCTTGGAGACTTTGATGACGCCGTCTGGACCGACATCGGCCAGCGAGACTGCTGCTCGCGGGTCAGTTACGAGGACATCGTTGAATAACAGTCCGTTGTTGGCGATCAGCTGACGCGCTGCGGAATTCGATGCGGCAACGCCACTGAGCACAGCGAGGGTGAGCGCCCCCAGGGGAAAGCTGTTTGCGGGTACCTCGACGGTTGGCAAGGCAGCTCCCACCTGGCCCTGTTCGAAAACGCGTCGGGCGGTGTCACTAGCGGCATCTGCGGCGTCGCGGCCGTGCAGAATGGCAGTGGCCTCACTGGCGAGTCGCTTCTTGGCGTCATTGAGTTCTGCGCCCTGAAGACCTTCCAGTTGTCGGATTTCAGCTTCTGGAATATCAGTGAACAGACGCAGGAAGCGTCCCACATCGCGGTCTTCGGTGTTGCGCCAGAACTGCCAGTATTCGTATGGCGAGCACATGTCGGCGTTGAGCCATACCGCGCCTGCTGCCGTCTTGCCCATTTTAGCACCGGAGGCGGTAGTGATGAGCGGCGTTGTCAACCCGAACAGCTGGACGTTTTCGACCCGCCGGCCCAGATCGATGCCGGAGACGACATTACCCCACTGATCCGAGCCGCTGGACTGCACGCGGCAGCCATAGCGACGATAGAGTTCAACGAAGTCATAGGCCTGCAGGATCGAATAGTTGAACTCGAGGAATGACAGCGGCTGTTCGCGGTCCAGGCGCAGTTTGACGCTCTCCAGCGTCAGCATGCGGTTGACGGAAAAGTGGCGACCATAATCCCGCAGGAATGGAATATATTCGAGCCGGTCGAGCCACTCGGCATTGTCGACCATGATGGCATCGTTTGGCCCGTCGCCGAAGTGCAGCAGGTGGCGAATGCCGGCGAGTATGGACTGCTTGTTGGCTTCGATCTGCTCTGAGGACAGCAATTTGCGGGTCTCATCCTTGCCCGAGGGATCTCCGATCTTGGTCGTGCCGCCACCCATGAGGAGAATGGGACGGTGGCCGGCCTGCTGCAGGCGGCGCAGGGTCATCAGCTGAACGAGGCTGCCCACATGCAGGCTCGCGGCAGTGCAGTCAAAGCCGATATAGGCTGTCACCTGTTCGCCAGCGAACAGTGCGTCCAGTCCTTCGGGGTCAGTGCAGTCGTAAAAGGCCCCGCGCGCCTCGAACTGACGCAGGAATTCGGACTTGAAGCGCTTGGGACTATCGGACATTGGCTGAGCTCGGCTAAGAAAGACCGCGTCTGTAGCAGAAGGCTCGCCATGCATAAAGTGATTGGCCTCATGAGCGGTACGTCGCTCGACGGTATCGACGTGGCGCTGCTTGAGACCGATGGCAGCCGGATTGGCTCCTTTGGCCCGGCTCGGACCCGTCCCTACGCGCCGGAACTCTCAGCGCAGCTTCGTGCGGTGCTAGCTCGCGCCCGGGACCTTGCGGAGGGCGCTCCACTGCCACAGATGCTGGTCGAGGTCGAACGCGCCCTTACCGACGCCCACGCCGACGCGGTTGATGAGCTGCTGACCGAGGCCGGTCTCCGGCCCGGCGAGATCTTTCTGCTGGGATTTCACGGACAGACTGTACTGCACCGTCCGCACCAGGGCTGGACCTTGCAGCTCGGTGATGGTGCGCGTCTGGCGCGGATAACGGGAATTGACGTGGTAAACGACTTCCGCACGGCAGATGTGCGCGCTGGAGGGCAGGGCGCGCCACTAGTTCCACTTTATCACGCGGCGCTGGTGGCTGCTGCGTCAGATCTCCCCCGCCCGGTCGCTGTCGTCAATATTGGTGGCGTTGCCAATGTGACCTGGGTAGGTCAGGATGAGATACTGGCTTTCGACACCGGTCCAGGAAATGCGCCCCTTGATGATTGGGCTCTGCGCCATACCGGTCGGCCTATCGACGAAGATGCACGTCTTGCCCGCAGTGGCCGCGTCGATGACGCTGTGCTGTACGCGATGCTGGCTCACCCGTACTTTGCACGCAAGCCACCCAAGTCGCTGGATCGCATGGACTTTGGCGTGAAAGCGGTTGATCACCTTGAGGTGGCCGACGGATCTGCAACTCTCACCGCGTTCACCGCAGCTACGATCGCGCGGGCGCGGGAGCATTTTCCGCAAGAGGCACAGCTTTGGGTCGTATGTGGGGGTGGTAGACACAATCCTGCGCTGATGGCTGAGCTGGGCCAGCGCCTGGAAGCTCCGGTGGTTGCCGCAGAAGCCCTCGGCTGGCGTGGCGATTTTCTGGAAGCCGAAGCCTTTGCGTTTCTTGCCGCCCGGGCCGAGCGGGGCCTGCCTCTTTCCCTGCCCTCAACCACTGGCGTTAGTGAACCCATGAGCGGCGGGCGTTTACATCGTGCGTCCAGATAGTGCCGTGGTTCAGTTTCAAGGTACGCACTGGGGTGCAGACCCGGAGTGAGGCAGGATTTTCATCTGGCAAATGTGGGAGCCACTGTGCGGTCTGGCAGGCTCTTACTCTTCAAGACTTTGATGCGTGCGTTTAAATCCGGCAGTAGCCTGGTACTCGTCGAGCCAGCTCATCTGTGCTGACGTCCGCACAATGCCGAGCAAGATGCGAGACGCCAGCAGTGGCAGCCATATGCCCGCACTCATGGCTTTCCCGTCAACTCTGGCGCGATCAGTCCGTGATCAGCGCATGCGTCAACGTTCGTTCGGATGCTCCATCGTCCTGGACACATAAGATTCGACTGCCTCGAGCACTTCGCCTTCGTGCTTGTCGAAAAAATGGTTCGCGCCCTCGATCTTGTCGTAGGTGATCTTGATGCCCTTCTGGGCGGTGAGGCGGTCGACCAGCTTTTGGACATCGGCTTCCGGCACGACCTGATCGCGCGTGCCATGCACAATCAGTCCGGACGCAGGACATGGTGCAAGAAAGGCGAAGTCATACATGCTTGCCGGCGGCGCG
>JAGWRJ010000071.1 GCA_028869725.1 Alphaproteobacteria bacterium
AAAAACCGGTCCTGCGGCTTTTCCGATGCAGTCTTTGGGATCTCTCGCACGATCTGCAGATAGCTCGGCACGAAATTTGGCTCGAGCTTCGCCCGGCAATGTGCAAACACCTCCGCCGGATCGATTCCCGCGCCACCCGGAACAACCGCCGCCACTACGTCGCGTTCACCTGGTGCACCGCTGGCCGAGGGGATACCATAGACATATACGTCATCGACCTGGGAATGTTCGGCAAGAACACCTTCGACGAATCCGGGACTTATAAAGTCACCATTATGGCGGATGCCGCCGCCCTTCCGGTAATCGAAGTAAAGCCAACCCTCTTGATCCCGGTGGCAAATATCACCGCTGCGCAGCCAGCCACCATTCGTCTTTCTCTGGGATGCCAACGGGTTGTTGAAGTAAGTAACGACCGCTGCCTCACCTGTTGCCGAGCGGCTTACAAGTTCGCCTTGCACATTGGGCGGACATTCGCGGCCTTCCTCGTCGACGATTTTCATCTCCAGGTTCGGTGGCGGCTTGCCAAAGCTGCCGACCGGACCAACGCCGATTGGCTTGAACGCCATTCCTCCCTCAATTGCGCCATAAGCTTCCAAGATCCTCAAATCAAACCGCCGCTCAAAATTTTCCCAGATCGCAACAGGCATGCCTGCGCTGAGCACGAAGCGCACGGGATTGTCGGCGTCGTTGGCACGCATGGGCTCGCTGTAAATCGCCGTGGCCATACCTCCCAGGAGATTGAAGAAGGTGCAGCCGTATCTGCGGGTGATGTCCCACAGCCGCGACTTAGTAAACTTACGACTGAAGACCGCGCGCTGCCCTAACCGTAACGCCGACGCAAGTGTCATAAGTTGAGCATTGCCGTGGGTAAGGGAGAGGCCCGTGTAAGGCCGTTCATCGGCCCCTATCCCGAGCATCGAGCATAACATGCTCGCGCCTCCAAAGCGGGCGTTTGGAAACACAACTCCCTTTGGATCACCCGTGGTGCCCGAGGTGTAGATGATTTGCAGAGGATCTTCAGGGTCGCGCAGGCGTATATCGACCCAGGTCTGAGGGCGTTCCAGCATTTCCCGCAAATTGACGGCGCTCTGAGCCTCCTTGCGCCACTCCGCTTCACCGCTGTCAAGAAGCCAGATCCATTCCACTGCAGGGATCTGATCGCGGATCTCTTCGATTTGAGCAAGTGAGTAGTCCGCGCAGACAATTCCGCGGCATTCTGAATTATTGAGCGTGTACGCAAGCTTGCTTCCGCGAGTGCGCGGGTCGATTGGTACAAATACGAGGCCCGTAAGAGAGGCCGCAATCATAAGTTCAATGAATTCGGGATGGTTCCGGATCAAGATTGCAAAACGGTCCCCATAATTCATGTCGAATTCAAGTAATGCCGTCGCAAACTGGTTCGCATGGCTCCAAAGTTGAGCGAAGGTTCTTCTCTCATCGGAACCTTGCTCGCCACCTTCGAACGTAACGACGTCAAGGTCTGGCTTCTGCTCGGCACGCGCAGCAATCATGTCCGCAAGTATCATGTCGTTGAGCGCGCGCATGTCCGCCTCCTAACCGCGGGTCAAGATCGTCACACATTGGGCGGCCGCGTCGGTACCAATATTGCCTCCGCCATTATGACAAAGTCCTACCCGAGCCTCGGCAACCTGGCGGCCACTGGCACGACCCTGGAGCTGCTCTGTGATCTCGACAATTTGGGCGATTCCTGTAGCGCCGATGGGATGTCCCTTGCGCAGGAGGCCCCCCGACGTAGACACCGGAATTCGGCCGCCAAGTCTGGTATCACCGTCCGCGATGAGCTTGCCGCCTTCACCTTTCCTGCAGAGCCCGATCGCTTCGTAGGCCATCAATTCTGCCGGAGCTGACGCATCGTGCAGTTCGACGAGGCTGAGGTCCTCTGGTCCAAGGCCCGCCTCTTCGTAGGCATCACTGGCGCACCGTTCCGACAGACCTTCAGCGCCTGGTTCATGATCCCAGCCCGAGCGAAGCACGCTGGCCGCGACGCGCACCGGATTCTCGAGTCCAAGTTCACGCGCCTTGCGTTCGCTGACGATAATCGCTGCCGCGGCACCATCGCCGATTGGCGAGCACATTGGCCGCGTCAGAGGTTCAGCTATGACAGGCGCTGCCAGCACCTCCTCGATTGTCAGGGCCTCACGAAACTGAGCCCGTGGATTTAGTGACCCGTGGAATGAGTTCTTCGCCGAGATCATCGCAAAATGCGTGGCCGTGGTTCCGTATCGGGCCATATGACTGCGTGCCGCAGCAGCATAAATATCCATGAACATAGAGCGGTTCTTGCCAGCGCTCGCGGATGCCGTCGTTGCACCACTGGCTGCTGCCGATGTCTGTAGATTGCGAAGAATAGTCTGCAGCTCCTCCACGTCGACCGCACCCATAAAGGCCCCAAAGACTTTGGCCTTGTCCTCGAAATACATCTTCTCGAAGCCGGCCGCGAGCACGACGTCGTAAAGTCCTGTGCTCACCATTGCACAGGCCTGGTTAAAGGCGGTCGACGCACTCGCACATGCGTTCTCAACGTTGACAACGGGAATTGTGCCCACCCCGATGCTGCGCAGTACAACTTCCCCCCGTATGCATTCCTGTCCGGTGAGTACCCCCGCAGCCGCATTGGACATCCATGCCGCCTGTACATCCTTTTTGTCGATACCTGCGTCTTGGATGGCGGTCAGAACGGCCTCTCCTCCGATCGCCTTAAGACTTCGGTCCATCATGCGACCGAAAGATGTCATCCCGACTCCCGCGACATATGCATTCATTTTCACGGTGCAACCTCCCTTTGCGCGGATGTTCGAAATTTAGAATCGTGCAGCTGCCACCATGCCAAGAACTTCGTTACAGCCATCCTCGATCATAGATATTCGGGCGTCGCGGAAAATTTTCTCAATCGGGCAGTCGCGCGAGATTCCTGCTCCCCCGAAAATCTGCAATGCCTCGCTCGCAACTTCGAACGCGGCTTGTGTCGAGGTGACTTTGGATGCGATAGCGAGTTCCAGAAGGGGTAGATCACGTGTCGTGTTAATACGAATGACGCGCTGGTTGAGCGCCCGCGCAGCCTCAACTTTCTGGAACATTTTGAAAAGGCGTGACTTAACGCTTTGATGCGCAAAAATTGGCGCATCCCCCTGAACCCGGGTCTTTGCATAGTCGATCGCGAGCTCAAGCGCCGCACGGGCGCAACCAACGAAAGTTGTGCCCATGCCACCATTGGCGAGGCAGAGGATCCGGTCAGCAGCTGCACGATATAGCTCAGGCGGCACGACCATCGAGTCCATGGGGACCTTGAGGCCATCGAAGAAGATCTCGCCCTGGTTAAGAGCTCGCTGACCAATTTTGTCGGTAGGCTTTCCCTTTTTTACGCCGTCCTCGTCGAGCGGCACGACGAACACGGCGTTTCCTATCCGCCCTCCGCCCATATCAACGGCACAAAATAGTGCTGCAGCCTCTGCGATTGTGCCGTTGGAGACCCAGGCGGACTTCTGGCCGGATATCACGAACTGGTTGCCGTCACGTCTCGCCACGCAGTTGGGTCTACCGGTTCGCCCTGACGGATGGCCGACCGTTCCATCAAAGTTGATCATGTCCGAACCATGGTCCGGTTCGGTGATTGCCCAGCAGCCCAATGTCCCAGCCGGAAAGCGCTCAATCAGGGAAGGATTGCCTGACATTCGCGCCATCATGGAGGGAAAGTTGGCGACGCCCAGACTGATTGCGAGCCCAGCGTCACCCCACCCCATCTCCTCGCCGACAATGCAACGGATACTGGCCAGGTCATGCGGTGATAGTTCGGCGTCCTCCTCGAAAATTCCGAGACCAAGCTCGCGGTACATCTGGAAAACGTCCCAGAGAATCGAATCTCTGGCTATAACCTCATCCGCAGGCAACCGGTCGAGCCGCTCGCCCGCAGGCCGTAGAATATCGCGCGCGAAGCGATGTGCGGTTTCCCAGGCGGCACGTTCAAGACCAGACAGTTCCGGGTCCAGATCCAATACGGGTACGGCCATGTCTTCCTCCTGCCCCTGGCATCCGGCTGCAGGCACGCCTGGCAGCCATGATGACCTCTACTGACAATTTGTCAGTATGCTGGGTCGGAGTGGGCCGAGTGACTTTGCGCCAAATCAACCTCGAAACCGATTTGCCCGGAGCTTGGGCAGGCGTCAGGTCCGCACCTGTGAAGGGCGGTTCGCTACCACGCATTTCTGGCAAGTAACTGAGGTGAGGCTACGCCCGCCACGATGCACAGGCTCCGTCCTCAGGTCGGCTTCACCACCGAATACGCAGAGGGGTTACGCTCCTATAGCGGAGCTACTCCACCGCAGCGCCCCCCGCACCGTGCACTAGCAGATGATTGCAAGCGCACTCGGCTGTCAGTGCCCGCGGCCATGAAGAACCGATAACCAGCCGTATGGCTCCCAGAAGCTCGAGTGGGCCTTGTTGTGCAAAGTCTTCATTGCGAGGCCCCTCACATGATTCCGTTCTGTCGGATGCACGACGTGTGTCCGCCAGTGTACTAGCTCACCGGCAGACGCCCTTACCCACTAGGATTGCCTTGCGGCGACGCAAGCATCGACAATGCGCACTAGCTCGGCTACTGGAGTTGACTTTAACACTGCGGCATCCGCCCCGAACTTCAGAGCGGCGTTGAGCATATCCGGCCGACCCAACGAAGAACCGCTGACTGAAATAATCGCCGTATTTTGTAACTTTGCGCGGGCCTGCAGCAGAACTTCTATTCCATCCATATCCGGCATGAATATATCAAGGATGATTGCATCCAGTTCCCGATCGCCGATAACTGTCATTGCCTGCGCACCATCCTCGACTGCAAGCACGAGCCAGCCCGCCCTTTTGAACACGTACTCGTATGTACCCCTCACCTCTGGAAAGTCATCAACAATCAAGATGACCTTGCTATCGAGCTTATCCGCCTCTGTAGCGCTTGCACGCACCCGATCCATCGTATCGCTGTAGGCAGCATAGCTCATGACGCCATTCTCAGCTTCCAATGATAATGTGGGCGCAGATCTTTGGTACATTTGGCGATTCCCGATCCCTGCAGATAATCGGCACCTACCGAGAATACCCCATCCGCCAACGCATCAGTATCAACGCCATACAGAAACGTCTTAAGACGGACAGATCTCGCACACGTTACAAAGCGCTCAACCAGGCGCACCACGTCCGCCATCTCTCCGGATGCCGGCGAAAGGCGGGTAACTACACCTGCAAGACCCATGGCCTCCGGCATTTTTGAGTACTTTAAATCCACCTCGAGCAGAACCCCATGCGCATAGCTATTGAGCATGTTAACGATCTCCGAAATATGGCCGTCAGGTGTGCCACGCGGTATGCCGTGAATCTCAAAGAGCAGAAAGCGCCGATATGCAGGCGGGATATTCTCACATAGTTCCTTGTACTGCGTCCTCCTTCGTCGCGATGTCAGGCTATCGAAATATAGCGGCACGATGAGCTGCGTGCGTCCACCCTCGCTAATCAGGTTATGCAACGCAGTCGTCGCTCTCACCAGAATTATGCTATCCAAATCAAAGAGCGTGCCCCGAAGAGCATCGGCAGATGACAACGACATTAGCCTTCGCATAGCAAATCGGCCGGTCTCATCATCTACACCTGCACGATGAATGGCTATGACCTGCTTGTGAGAGAGCCAGATCGGCTGGTACACGATACTGGTGTTCTGGATAAGATGTTGTCGCCAGAGCCGCGACGTCTCCTCGGCCTCCTGCCTGACGCGCTTGAGGGACTCCGTAATCGAGCCAATAAGCGCATCGTCCTCTATATCCTCGACGTCAATTTCGACAACATCGTGTGTAACTTGGACGTGTTCCTCGCTGACATGCTTGGAGAGCGCGTTCCGTATATTTGCCGAAATGGCCTGAAGTTTACGCTTGGCCTCCGCACGATCCGGCGACGCAAAGCAAAGAAGAAAGGTCTCCTCGTCTTTGCGCATGAACATGTCTTCGCCGTCGAGAACGCGGAGAATTTCGCGCTCGGTCAGGTCAGCCAGCATCCTTGGATCGACAGTAACGTCGGTGGCGGCACCGCGCATTATGTCACGCAATCCAAGAACCTCGATTCCACCGGCAATCAACTGATTTTGCGGCCACTGGTTCTGTGCAAGTTGCACCGCCCGGCGCGCGAACGCCTGGGGGCTCTCGCCTCTTGCACTTCTTGGGGCAAACGAACGCTCGCGTTCTTCACCTGCGACCGCCAGCAGGAGGCCACCTAAACTACGTAGCGCGCGCCGCAGCATATGCCACACTCCATCTGCGGATGCATTCGTCCGGCCCCGACACTCGCACAGTTATACGCAGCGCATTGAATTCGCTTACCTGGCTCACAATCCCCCCTCTTTCTGGCGTATTCTCCATTTCATACGAAGTGAGCATTACGCTGATTATTTAACAGACGTTCGAAGATGGCAGTCGCGCCATCACGCGTTCCGTGCAGATCTGTTCGAATAAAGGATGAAATGATGCATGTGCCACAGGTCGCACCGCGGTATCGTAGCGTCGCTCGGCTCGGCGCCAAGTGGTGCGCGCCAAACGGTACCTTTCTAGGTAACCCGCAGGGCTCGCAATCGACGTTATGCAGCCATGCCCCAACATCACGCCCTTACCAATTTGCCCAACACAATGGGACTCAAAGTGTCGGCACACACGGTGCTGCGTGCTATTGGTATATTTCCCGTACCGCAGAAACGTCAGCCCCCTTCTTCGTGGCCAACGTTTACGGACTATTTACGCCCCGTGCCGTGAAATTCAGCGTCTTGCGCAAGCTGAAGAAGCTCTGCAAAGCCAGTGATCTGCAGCTTTTGCTGAATGCGCGCTCGATGTGCCTCGACGGTTCGCGGCGAAATTCCAAGAATCTGAGCGATGACCTTATTGGGATGACCAATGGTCACGTATCTGAATATCTCCCGCTCGCGATCGCTAAGACGTTCGAGCTGATCACGCGCCAG
>JAGWRJ010000809.1 GCA_028869725.1 Alphaproteobacteria bacterium
CAACGCGAGAGTTTCTTCGAGGGTTGGAGCGGTGAAGGCCAGGTTGGCTTGTCGAATTCAACGGGAAATTCCCGCAATACCGGCATATCGCTCGGTCTCTCATTTGAAAAGAACGGTATTCAATGGCGTCATAGCTTCAATGCCACTGTCGACCATTCCCGCAACAATGGCGTCGTAACCAAGGATCGATATTTTGCCAGCTGGCAGTCCGATTACAAATTCACCAAGCGCGCAGTCGCCGCCGGGATCTTGAGCTGGGAGTCCGACCGTTTTGCAGGCTTCAATAACCGATTCAGCGAGTCACTGGGGATTGGCTATTCGCTGATCAGGACAGACGACATGGCCCTGTCGATTCAGGGTGGTCCGGCGCTTCGTCAAACCGACTACCTCACAGGTAAAACAAAGAACGGAGTGGCCGGTATGGCTGCCGTTAACTACAAGTGGACGATATCACCGGGGCTCGTACTCTCCCAGGACGCGACCTTTTATGGTCAAAGCCAGGACAGTACCTTGACATCAAATACTGCAGTGACGGTCAAGTTGATTGGTGCGTTGTCTGCGCAGGCGTCATTCTTTGCGCAATATGAAAGCAATCCACCCGGCAGACTCGCAACCACGAGCACCCTTAGTCGCCTGACGCTGGTCTATTCGTTCTAGGTATGTCGCCTCGTGAAGGTGGGGGCCGACGGCGACAACTGCATCTGCTGTCGCTGTCGTCCGTACCGGTCGGGGATCCTGCCCGTCAATGCGCTGGTGACGACATTCGTGCTATACTTAATATATTACGCGCTCTGTCGCTTTTGTACCGCACTTCTGGTCGTGCTCTGTGTCGACGCGCTTGTGCCACCTCGAAGGCGCTGCTGTAAGCATTTCCTTGGTATGCCTTCGGATCTGACCAGGGAACGGGCAGCTTGGCGCAAATCATGACCCTGCCCGCTCCAATCGACGATACGACAAGGTCTCTAGGACTTAATGCCAAGCAATGCATTTATCTTCGCAACTGCCTGCGGTGTCAGCTGTTTGTTGCTTGCTGCAGCAAGCGCATTCTGAGCCGACACTGCTTCGGACTGGGCCGCAGCCAGCTGTGCCTGATCGGACGCGAGCTGCTGCTGCGCCGCCGCCAATTGTGCCTGGGCAGCCGAGATCTCGGTCTGGGTTGCGTTGCTCGAGCTTTGTAGATTTGCAAGAGTCGTTTGCGCTGCAGCAACAGCCGTCTGATCCTGGCTCACCCGCGTAGTATAAATATTAATTGCTGTCTGCGCTGAGATCATCCTCGTCTTGTAGGCGGCTATGGCTCCGACAATCGAGTTTGAGGATGCATGTGCAAAAGCTTGGGGTGCCGCATGAGCCGCATTGAGGTTCCCCAATATATTTGCCGCTTTTTCGACTGCGCCGTGTGCGTCAGCCTGGGTACTCACGTTCTCCTGAAGGGAAGCTTCGCCGCTGGCCGAAGCGTTATCGCCATTGTGCGAGGTATCAGCTGCGGAATTGCTCACGGTTGCGCCGATCGTCGCGCCTGTCGATGCCGATGCTCCTTCCGGGATATCAGAGGGTTGTCCCAAGGGCACGCCATGAGGAATGTGCGTCATTGCGCTGGCTGGCGGTCCCATGCTCGCCCCAGGAGGAGGCCCCATGGTGACACCGGCGGGAGGTCCCATGGTGACATCGGCAGGAGGCCCCATAGTCACACTCGAAGGCGGGCCCATATGAAAGCCACCAGGGGGGCCAGCTGCAAGTCCTGGCTCCGCAAAGCCGGCTATGATGGTGCCCGTGGCAAGCACGATAAGAAGCGTCTGTTTCATGTCTGAGTGCTCCTCCAATGACCACATCTGTCTGTGGTAAAATATTGCCTCCGTGAGCAAGCCGGACGAATGACCACGGGTTACCGTGGCCAAAGGTTCAGCCACGAAAGATCACACGCAAGCCCGCGCCGAGGTCGGGACTGGACTTGGTAAGACCAACGGTGCCGTAAGTGCTCAGGCGCCAATTGCTGGCAAAGTCCCATAAGACATAGGGCGACAGGCTGAACTGCGCGCCGAGGTTGTGGTAGTACTCCTCGTGATAGCCTGCCGAAACGCCGATACTGGTATCGACGGCTGGCCTGAAGTTCACGCCCGCTGCTGCCAGCATGCCATTTTCAAGCCGATAACCACGAAAGCTTGTGAGCCACTGATAGCCCACCGAACCGAACAGCATTACCTTCGGCGAAAGAGAGTGATAAACGTTAGCTTGCGCGGTGTAGTCATATTTTCCGGTTCCAAGATTGCTACCCGCTGTCGGAACTTTGACGTCGCCTGCGATCTCGATGGCTGGGAATTCCGTACTGTCTCGATTGAGCCGCCACGCGGCTCCAAGATTTAGGTCCCCTAGGCCGCTGCGTGTCGTGATCGAGTTATTACCACTGATGACCACGCCCCCCGCAAACACGCCTGGCCCACGGACGTTCAGGTAGGGTAATGTTGCCTGCAACCTCAGCCGCCCCGACTGCATGGCAAGGCTTAGTGGAATACTCAGCACCGAAGTGTCTGATGGTCCGCCATATTTTCCGACGGAATAATCAAGTCCTGTTGCTGCCTGCCAGACAAATGTGTTTGCGGCATCGGCTTGTGCTGCAAAGCTCAGCGCACACGTCATTGCTATGAATATCGCTGCGTTATGAAACGTCATGAACAGCCCTCCCACGCGGCAAACAGCGGACTGTGAAATCCATGTGTTGCCGGTCGAATTAATCTCTTCCATCCGGAAGTTGCTGCGTTCCGCGATGGTGTCTGAGTACGGAACGACGCCCGAGCCGGTTTCTTCCCGGTGACGTGAGATTTTTAGAAAGGGCCTGCTTCAGGTGGAGAAATAGGACGCGACGATCCTATCGCAAGGTGCCAAGACCGCGGCCAGACCAGCCGTGACGGCGGGCATCCCTTTCGGCCGCTGCATCAAACGGGCTGCCAGAAATGCTCTTTTCAACGATCCGACGCACGGCCTCAGGCATTGTCGAGCCGGCCATCTGGTAGGGCGCGCCAGGATTTTCCGGGGACCTCTTCACGAGGACGCCAATCACCCAGGCGCCACTTTGATGGCAGGCAAGGCCCGCGCTGCTGCCAAGAGAAAACGTGCGGCAATCGTGACCGGCTTTGTCACGAAAGCTGATACCAATGCGAGGTCCCCGACCGACATATCGCATTGAGGCCAGTTGTGTATCGAGCACGTGACCCATGCGGCCAGTGGCTATAAGCTGGCCAGCTCCATTTATGGAAAAATTTGGCGTTGGCCGCAGCAATATGCCGAACGCGATGCCGATCGCTAATGCGGCGCCCAGTGGCAGGAGCGAACGCGGAGAAACCCCGCGGCGTACCAGTGCGCGCAGACGCCATCGCCAGGACACCGGTGCGGTCTGGACCGTTCGAACCAGCCGGGATGAGGCTGGCAGTGCGGCCAGTTCTGCAAACGCATCTTTCAAGGCGGCCCGCAATTGCTCCTGTTCGCGCACATAACGGTCCAGATCCGGGCGCTGCTCGAGAAGCCCTGCGATCCTTTGCATGTTCTCCGGCGACAGTTCACCATCGACAAACGCGTCAAGGGTTTGGCGGTCCGGATCCATGTCAGCCCCCCATGGCGGCCACCAAGGCCGCGCGCGCCCGCGAGATGCGGCTTGTCAAGGTTCCAATCGGTATTTCAAGTGCATCCGCTGCCTCACGGTAGGGCATGCCATCAATAAGAACCAGAACAACGGCCTCGCGCTGCTCGAGGGGCAGCGTCTGGAGCGCTTGGTTTACCTTGGTCAGTGTCAGGCGTGATTCCACGATGCGTGCACCGTCCACAGATCCGCAGTTCATGTCCTGCACTTCATCGGACATCGGAACAAGATTCTCCCGCTTGGTGGCGCGATGACGGTCGATGAAGCGGTTTTTGGCTATGCGGAACATCCAACTGTCTAGGCGGGTGCCGGGCTCCCAGCTGTGCAAATTCCGCAGCGCACGTTCGATAGTGTCCTGTGCCAGATCCTCGCCATCGCTTACGGAACCCGTCAGTCCAACGCAAAACCGGTGCAGTCGCGGCAATAATGCGAGCAACTGGTCTCGGATCTCATCGATCGTCGCGCCCATGTTCGAAGATTTAACGGTGCCGGTGCCGTATTCTTCCATGACCCTGCAATTTATTTCGGGAACCAGGCAGCAGATGGCTGGCCCTCATCGTTGAGAATGGATATCATTTTATGTCTACACGCTCCATAACGAGATGCCAGGACGCAGTCGTCGATCCATCATTGCCACCTTGATAGTGGCGTTGCTTCCGGTCACGGCACATGCGCGTGGCGGCCTCGGAGGTGGTCCTCCCGTGGGACTTCCGATCGGAGTAGGCGGGTTTCCAGCAGGCATCGCGGGACCTCCCTCCGGAGGCTTCGGCGGAGGACCTCCGATCGGGATCGGCGGTCCTGCGTTGGGCATCGGCAATGGAATTGGGCGTATAGGGCTTCCACCCGGGGTACAGCGCGCCAGGTCTTCCCTTTCGCATCTGTCTCAGATCCCCGGACAAGCAGAGCAAGCCCTTTCGCACCTGCGTGACGAGGTCGGTCGTCCTAAGGATCCTGTACTTCTTTCCCGTGCGCTGGCTCATGACGGGCAAGGCCATGAAATTGTACGCGGGGAACTAATTGCAGTATCGCCTAATCGTGCCGATCTGGCCGTGGCGCGACGTTTGCACTTCACCATTCTTCGCCGCCACCGGCTGTCGGCACTCGGTCTTCTCAGCGTGACCTTACGGGTTCCGCGGAACATGAGCGCGATCAGCGCCCTGGCATTGCTGCGTCGCACCGATCCAAGCGGGAATTTTGATTATTCGTCCATCTACAATCCGTCGGGAGACGGACAAGGCCCGGGGGGACCCACGTCGAGGCTGGCCGTCCTGCCTGCTGCCAATGTCACCCTGGGCATGATTGACGGTGGAATTGGCACCCATCATCCCGCTCTGGCAGGCTCGAGGATTTCCGTGCGCAGCTTTGCCGGTGATGGCGCCTCTCCACCCACCCGTCATGGAACAGCTATTGCATCATTGCTCATTGGCAGGGGGCGCGGCTTCTCAGGGTATCTGCCCGGTGCCAGCCTTTATGCCGCCGATGTTTTTGGTGGCGCAGCTGATGGCGGCAGCGCGTCGGACATCGCCCGGGCGCTAAACTGGCTCGCAGCCAACAACATCGCGGTAACCAACATCAGCCTGTCGGGACCGCCAAATGAATTGCTGGCCGCCGCAGTCAAAGCATTTACAGATACAGGTCACGTTCTGGTTGCTGCCGCCGGAAACAACGGCCCTGCCGCTCCACCCAATTATCCGGCGGCTTATCCGGGGGTGATATGCGTCACCTCGGTCGATGCCAGTCGGCGCTTTCAGCTGGACGCAAACCGCAATCATTGTGGATTCGCCGCGTTGGGAGTGCATGTGCGGGCGGCTCGGTTCCCCCGCGGCTATGCAAGTTTCACCGGAACGTCTTATGCAGCACCGGTTGTCACGGCGCGCTTTGGACGGCTGATGCCACAACCTGACCTGCCAGACGTCCTTACCATACGCAGCAAACTGATGCGGACTGCACGTCATATCACCGCCACAAACGGGACGTTGTTCTATCTTGTAGCGGCACAGGTGGCCTCTCGCGGCAGCACTGCAAATTGATGGGGCGGCATGCTCGAGTTTGAGAGACGGCAAGGATACGTCCTAGCGTCGACACGCGCTTATGGTGTGGTGCCCGAGGTGAGAGGCACTGGCAAGGAAAGGTTTCAGGAGTTCGTTGTGAGGGCTATGACGCGCATCACACCGGTATTTGACGCACTGCGACCAGCCTCTTTGCCGGGTCTTCTTCAAGACACACCAAGTACATGGGTCTGAACGTCGTCGCATTAAAGCGTCGGGATAGAGCACTGCCCCACGGCATTGCCGCGGGGCAGTGGCCCGTGTCATGCGAGATCGAAGCGGTCGGCGTTCATGACTTTGGCCCACGCGGCGACAAAATCATGCACGAATTTTTCCTGGGCATCTTTTGCGCCATAGACTTCGGCGATCGCCCGCAACTCTGAATTGGAGCCGAAAACAAGATCGACTCGCGTACCGCTCCACTTCAGTTTGCCACTCTTGCGGTCAAAGCCTTCAAAGCGGTTCTCGTCAGAGGTTGGTTTCCATTCTGTGCTCATGTCCAGAAGATTGACGAAGAAGTCATTCGAGAGCGTCTCTGGCCTCGAGGTGAAAACACCGCACGGCGAGCCTCCATGGTTTGCGCCCAGGACCCGCAGCCCGCCAACCAGTACGGTCATCTCGGGTGCCGTCAGGGTCAGCAGCTGTGCCTTGTCAATCAGAAGCTCTTCAGCCGGTACGCTGTATCTTGCCTTGAGATAGTTGCGAAAGCCATCTGCGACTGGCTCAAGATAGGCAAAGGAGGCGATGTCGGTCTGCTTTTGCGACGCGTCGGTGCGTCCCGGCGCGAAGGGAACGGTGACACTGAGCCCGGCCTTTTTCGCTGCCTGCTCGATCGCCGCCGAGCCCGCAAGGACGATAAGGTCCGCGAGCGATACCTTCTTGCCAGCTTTGGCTGTGCGGTTGAA
>JAGWRJ010000810.1 GCA_028869725.1 Alphaproteobacteria bacterium
GCAATCCGGTCATGCCCCATTGGCGCACGATACGCGACGAGATGCGGGTACCGATGGACCGGTGGGTGTTGCGCACATTGTAGGTCAGCTGCATCTTTTCGCCGTGCGCGAGAAACGGTGCCGCATCCTTCTCGATCTGTGCGTCGAGGGTGTCGGGGACTTCGTTGCGTCCTTTCGCGGTCGAATAGCGCGCATGATTTCCGGGGTCGGCCTGAACCAGCAGCGGATTAAGGTCAAGGTCATCGAGCTCTTCAGCGCCGCGGCTGAGTTGGCATAGCAGATCAGTGCGTCCGATCACATCCTCGAGCTTGCGGAAGCCGAGTTGGGCGAGGATTTCGCGCACCTCCTCGGCGATGAAGCTGAAAAGGTTGACCACCTTTTCCGCAGTTCCGGTGAACTTGGCGCGTAGTGCTTCGTTCTGCGTGCAGACGCCGACCGGGCAGGTATTCGAATGGCACTGTCGGACCATGATGCAGCCCATCGCGATCAGCGCCGCGGTACCGATGCCAAATTCTTCCGCACCCATCATTGCGGCCATGACGACATCGCGCCCCGTCCGGATGCCGCCATCGGTGCGCAGTACCACGCGGTGGCGAAGATTGTTGAGGGTCAGAATCTGGTTGGCTTCGGTCAGTCCCAGTTCCCAGGGAACGCCCGCAAACTTGATCGAGCTCTGGGGTGATGCGCCGGTTCCACCATTGTGGCCGGCAATGAGGATGACGTCCGCCTTGGCCTTGGCGACGCCGGCGGCGATGGTGCCAATACCCGCAGCCGACACCAGCTTGACGCACACCCGCGCATCCGGATTGATCTGCTTGAGATCATAGATCAATTGGGCCAGATCTTCGATGGAATAGATGTCATGGTGTGGCGGCGGCGAAATCAGCGTGGCCCCCGGCGTGGCGTGACGCAGGCGTCCGATGAACTCGGTCACCTTGAAACCGGGCAGCTGGCCGCCTTCGCCGGGCTTGGCACCCTGAGCGACCTTGATTTCGATCTCGCGGCATTGATTGAGATATTCGGCGGTGACGCCGAAGCGTCCCGATGCCACTTGTTTGATCGCCGAGTTGGGATTGTCGCCGTTGCCTTTGGGCGTGAACCGCGCGGGATCTTCGCCGCCCTCGCCAGAATCGGACTTGGCGCCAATCCGGTTCATGGCAACGTTGAGAACTTCGTGGGCTTCGGGTGACAGCGCGCCAAGGCTCATTCCCGGGGTGACGAAGCGCTTGCGGATTTCGGTGATGGACTCGACATCCTGCAGTGCCACAGGTGCCCCACCTGCCTTCAGTCCCATGAGATGACGCAGTGAAACAGGAGGCAGCGACCACACTGCCTCCGAATAGCGCCGGAACGTGGTGTAGGAATCATGGGTCACGGCATGCTGCAGCATGTGGATCAGAGCGGCACTGTGGGCATGCAGTTCGCCGCTGGCGCGCTGCTTGTAGAAGCCGCCGACCGACAGCATGTCACCGGCTGCGGCAAAGCCCTTGCCGTGCTGACGGGCGACCTTGGCGGTGATGCCCGAAAGGCCGATACCGGAGATACGCGACGGCATGCCGGGAAAGATCTCTGCCACCATGGATCGAGACAGGCCTACCGCCTCGAAATTATAGGCACCGCGATAAGAGGAGAGGACGGATATGCCCATTTTGGACATGATCTTCTTGAGGCCCGCGTCCAGCGCGTCGAGATAACGTTTCACGCATGGACCAAGCGGAACATTACCAAACAGGCCGCGCATGTGCCGCTCGGCAATTGCCTCCTGTGCGAGATAGGGATTGACGGTGGTTGCACCCACGCCGATCAGGCAGGCGAGGTAGTGGGTGTCCATGCACTCGGCAGAGCGCACGTTGATCGAGGTGTAGCTGCGGTATCCCTTCTTGGTCAGGTGCGAATGTACCGCTCCCACGGCAAGGATCATCGGTACGCCGGCGCGCGCCTCGCAGATCTTCTCGTCACTGAGGACGAGATAACCCGTCCCGCTGGCCACCGCTTCTTCGGCCTCGGTGCGCAGCCGGGCCAGAGCATCGCGCAGTGCATTGGGATCGGCTCTACCCTCCTCGACCGGAAAGGTGCAGTCCAGTTCGGCAAATTCGCCGGGCAGACGTTCGCGCATGCGCTCATACATGCCGTTCGACATCACCGGACTTTCGAGCACGAACACGTCAGTCTGGTTTTCGTCCTGGGCAAGCACATTGCCGAGATTGCGGAACCGCGTCTTCAGGCTCATGACCCGGTCTTCGCGCAGCGGATCGATCGGCGGGTTGGTAACCTGGCTGAAATTCTGTCGGAAGAAGTGGGACAGCGGCCGGTACTGGTCTGAGAGTACGGCAAGCGGTGTGTCGTCACCCATCGAGCCGATCGGCTCCTTGCCTTCTGCTGCCATCGGATGCAGCACGATCTCAAGATCTTCCAGGCTGACGCCAGCCGCAATCTGACGCCGGCGCATTTCCTCGTCGTCGAACAGCCTCGGTTCAGGGCCCGGGCCCAGGATCGGCTCCAGCTCGACGATTTTGCTGGCCCATTCCTGATAGGGATATTCGCTGGCCAGATAATCCTTGATCGGCCCGTCCTCGTAAAAGTGCCCGCTCTCGAGGTCGACACCGATCATCTGTCCCGGGCCAACGCGTCCTTTCTGCAGGATGCGGGTCTCTTCAAGAAGAACGAGTCCGGCTTCCGAGCCGACAAAGAGCAGCCCGTCTTCGGTGCGGGCATAGCGCATGGGCCGCAGGCCGTTGCGGTCCATGCCCGCGATAACCCAGCGCCCGTCGGTTGCGGCAATGGCCGCCGGCCCATCCCAAGGCTCCATGACGGCGTTGGCATAAGAGTACATCGCCCGATGGGCTTCAGGCATGGTCGAGGCCTTCTTCGACCATGCTTCGGGAATGAGAATGGTCTTGGCGAGCGGTGCTGCACGGCCGGCGCGGGCCAGTACCTCGAACACTGCATCCAGCGCAGCCGAATCCGAGCCTCCGGGTTGAATGATCGGCTTGATGTCGACGTCGTGCGCCCCGAACAGCTGGCTTGCCATCTTGGACTCGTGATTGCGCATCCAGTTGACGTTGCCCTTCAGCGTATTGATCTCGCCGTTGTGGGCGAGCATCCGAAAAGGCTGGGCCAGCCGCCAGGTGGGGAAGGTGTTGGTTGAATAGCGCTGATGAAAAATGGCAAAGGCCGATATGAAGCGTTCGTCCTTCAGATCCGGATAGAAGGTCGCGAGCTGCTCAGCGAGGAACATGCCTTTGTAGATCAGTGAGCGCGAGGAAAACGAGCAGATATAGAAGTCGGCGATTGCCGCCTCGCGCACTCGCTTTTCGATGCGACGGCGGCAGAGATAGAGACGCCGCTCAAGCGTCTCCATTGTCTCATCCTCGCCAATGTCGAACATCACCTGCTCGATTTCGGGGCGTGTGGCATTGGCCTTCTCCCCGATCACCGAAATGTCGATCGGCACCTGGCGCCAGCCATAGAGATAAAAGCCGAAGCCGAGAAGTTCGGATTCGACGATGGTGCGGCAGGTCTCCTGCGCGGTGTAGTCGGTACGGGGCAGAAAGATCTGGCCTACCGCGATACGGCCCGATCGCAGGCTGTGTCCGGTCTGCGCAACTGCGGCGCGATAGAACTCCTGGGGTACCTGCAGGTGGATGCCGGCGCCGTCGCCGGTCTTGCCGTCGGCGTCGACTGCACCGCGATGCCACACCGATTTCAGTGCTTCGATGGCATGGGTCACGACATCGCGTCGCGGCGTTCCATCAATCGCAGCAATGAGACCTACGCCGCAGGCATCATGTTCCTGCTCGGGTGAATAGACCCCGACGTCTTCCAGCTTCCGGGCATTGGCACGAAAGCGTGCGATTTCTGCGTGGGCTTCATCCATTGCTCTTACTCCGCAGCAAGCTGGGCAGGCGTGGCCTTCTGGGCCAGAAGAAAGCGGTCTATGGCCTCGGCCGCATCCAGGCCGTCGCGGACTGCCCAGACGACCAAGGATGCACCGCGCACGACGTCGCCGCCCGCAAACACGCCTTCAATGCTTGTCATCATCGTCTTGGGAGCGACACGAAGGGTTCCACTGCTACGCGTGGCAAGTTGTGGTGCCGAGAACAGGCCGGGGAGATCTTCTGGTTCAAACCCGAGTGCCGATATCGCCAGATCGACGTCGAGGCTGAATTCGGAGCCGGCAATGGCCTCAGGTGCGCGTCGGCCGTCGGGGTCTGCAAGGCCCAGTCGCTGACGGACAAGGCGAACCGCCTCGACGTTTCGCGTACCCTGAAAGGCAGTCGGCAGCGTCAGCCACTCGAAGTGAACGCCTTCCTCTTCGGCGTGGGCGACCTCGCGCAGCGAGCCCGGCATGTTGTCCCGATCGCGTCGGTAGAGGCAGCTGACCGAAACAGCGCCCTGACGCAGGGCGGTGCGTACGCAGTCCATCGCCGTGTCGCCACCACCAATGACGGCAACCTTCTTGCCGTGCGCATTGAGGGCCTTGTCTTTGGCCTTTGGCAGGCTGTCGCCGAAGCCGCGCCGATTGGACGTGATGAGATAATCGAGCGCGGGCACAATATGGCCGAGATCGACACCGGGCACCTTCAGGTCGCGCGCCTTGTAAACGCCAGTTGCGATAAAGAGCGCGTCGTGACGGCCGCGCAGGTCTTCGAGGCTCGCGTTGCGGCCAACCTCGAAGTTCAGCGTGAATTCGATGCCACCGTGCACGAGACGATCGATGCGGCGCTGGACCACGGATTTTTCCAGCTTGAAGCCGGGAATGCCGTAGGTGAGAAGTCCGCCCGCCCGGTCATGCCGATCGTAAACAGTAACGCGATAGCCGCGCTGGCGCAGTGCTTCTGCTGCGGCAAGTCCGGCGGGCCCCGCCCCAATGATACCGACGCTCTGGCCGCGGTCCGTGCGGGGCGTCAGCGGGCGTACCCAGCCATGGTTCCAGGCAGTGTCGGTCAGGTAGCGTTCGATGGCGCCGATGGTCACGGTGCCATGGCCCGACTGCTCTATGGTGCAACTGCCCTCGCAAAGACGATCCTGCGGACAGATCCGGCCACAGATCTCCGGCAGGGGGTTAGTGGCCTGGCTAAGGCGGTAGGCTTCCTCCAGCCGCCCTTCAGCGGTGAGCTTCAACCAGTCCGGGATGTTGTTCGAAAGCGGGCAGTGTACCTGGCAGTAGGGAACACCACATTGGGAACAGCGCGCTGCCTGTTCGGCCGCCCTGCTGCCGGCGAACTCAGCGTAGATCTCCTTGAAGTCTTCCACCCGCTCGCTGGCCGTGCGCTTGTGCGGAAACTCCCGCCCCACATCTACAAATCGCAACATTATTTCTGCCACGGCCTATATCCCGTCATTCAGTTTCCCGAAGGTCTCCTCTGTTAAGGCGCTTTTGGGGACAATTCCAGCGTTAAATGACATTAAAGGCAGTAATACTGCCTTTAATTCCGGTCATAGTGCCACTTGGAGGCGGCACGCAGTGATTGCAACCGTAATATATGTCAGTGTTACTTACCTAATGGCTGAACCGCACGTCTGGTGATGGTCGTGCCGGCGCGGGCGCGACAGCCCTGCACGGCTGCGCCCTGCGCATCTTCGTCCCTGTCGCTGGAATGGGTGTCAGCCAGGCGTAATGGCGCCGGCGCTATCTGCGCGGTGCGTTTCTCGAGGGCGAGAAGCCCTGATCGCGATCAGGTGACCGGCTGCGCCGCCTCGCGCTCATATTGCCCGTGTGGGCGGAAGCGCCAGAGGTAGGAGGGCAGAATGGCTTCCGCCGAATCGGGCTCAATGCCGAGATCGGCGAGGCTTGGAGCGTCCGCTCCCACGACGTTGTCCGTCTTGAGGAGACGGACCTGATCGGCGGTGATGGGCGCGTTGGGAAGCATGCGCAGGACACTGCCAAGAACCCCGGCAACCCCAAAGGGCACGGGCAGCAAGAGCCGCCGCCGGCAGATTACACGCAGCATGATCTGCATCAGTTGCTTGAAGCTGTAGATGTCCGGGCCGCCCAGCTCGTAAGTTTTGGCTGCTGTCGCCGGATTGTTCAGGCAGACACACGCCGCCCTTGCCACATCACCCACAAACACAGGCTGGAACCGTGTCGTACCGCCGCCGATCAGGGGCAGCACCGGTGCAAACCTGGCCATGGCGGCAAACCGGTTGAAGAACTGATCTTCCGGGCCAAAAACAATCGACGGGCGCAGGATTGTGGCGCCTGGCATTGCCGCGCGCACTGCCTCCTCACCCAGCGCCTTGCTCGCGGCATAGGACGACGCGGAGTCCTTGGCGGCGCCGATCGCCGAAAAATGGATCAGTCGATCGAGCCCATGCTCTGCTGCCGCATTGGCGATCGTGCGGGCCGCAGCGACATGGAGCGCCGTAAAACTCTGCCTGCCGAATGATTGCAGCACCCCGACGAGGTTAATGGCGTGGTCCGCTCCACGCAGTGCCGCCGCCACATCCTCGCTGTCATGAACGTCGCACTTTACCACCTGGATCTGGCCAACCTGGCCGGCGACCAGAACGTAGGACGCCAGATTGGGCCGGCGTACGGCAACCCGCACCCGGTATCCCGCTTTCGCCAATTCCCGGACCACGTACCGGCCGATGAAGCCCGATCCGCCGAAAACCGTGACCACCTGTGGCATGGTAGGACCTTCCCATAATTGCCGCGTTGCGGGAGCGGCGTTCATAGCCAATGCCTCCCGTGAAGCAAAGCCCGCATTTTGCCGCTTAGTTCGGCCATCGCCGGCCCTGCCGGCACAGGGCGCTGGAGCTACTCATCCTCGACATAGGCACGTTCGCCCGTCTTGGGCTCGACCCACACAGTTACAGGCCGTCCGGTCTCGTCATCGATGAACCGCTCCGCCGTACGTTGCCAGCCAGGCCCCGGTGCCTTGGTAACCGGCTTCTTGTACCGCACCCTTTCGTACAGTGTGCCGACAAGCAGGAGCGCCCCGGCCACCAGCATGCTGATTCCGGTCCAGTGACCGGTGATAACAAGCCCGATACCGGCAAGGACTGCAATCGTTCCGAGGCCGATAAGAAGTGCCCGTAGCATGGGATATTCCTCAGTGGGCGCCGTCTACCGGGGCAACGACGACAGCGGTGCCGTACGCCACGATTTCGCTCATCGCCTGTCCGATCTCGGCCGAATCAAAGCGCATCATCACGACTGCGTTCGCGCCCATGGCAGTCGCGTTCCTGACCAGGCGATCTACTGCATGGCGCCGGGCATCCTCCAGGAGTTGCGTGTATTCGGGGATCTCTCCGCCCACGATGGAGCGCAGTCCGGCCATGATGTTACCGCCCAATCCCCGCGACCGCACCACGACCCCGAAGCATTGGCCTAAAACCTGTCGAACCTGCATGCCCGGCAGGTTTTCTGTTGTGACGACCAGCATTGCCCTCTCCCGTGGAATCCGGGGCAGTGTGCGCCCGAAAGCCGGGCTGGGCAAAGCGTCGTCGACGTTGACAGCTAGGTGGCGTCCCCCTACATACGCCCACCGACCGTGCCCAGATGGCGGAATTGGTAGACGCGCTAGTTTCAGGTACTAGTATCGCAAGATGTGGAGGTTCGAGTCCTCTTCTGGGCACCATTTGTTCTTGCGCAGACGTTCGTAGCCGTCCGCCGACGTTCCCAACTATCTGAAATCGCTAAGCTTTGTGTTCGCGCTTGTTCGGGGCCGTTCTTGACAAGCCGACGCGATTGTTGGTCCTGTGTTGGTCCGGATAGGGGCAAAACGGCTTCCTGTTGGTCCGCTTCGGATCGACGAAAGGAGAGCGTCTATGCCGTTGACGGATTTGGAATGTCGCAGCGCGAAGCCCGGCCCTGTCAGGCGGAAGCTATCGGACGGCGGCGGCCTGCAGCTTTGGATTCAGAGCAACGGGTCGCGGCACTGGCACCTTGCCTATCGGTACCGTGGCGAACAGAAACAGCTCTCGCTCGGGCCCTATCCGAGCGTGTCGCTTGCCGAGGCGCGTGATCGACGGGAGGCGGCGCGTAAACTCTTGCGCAATGGGGCAGACCCCGCCGACCAGCAGCGTCAGGCCGAAGCCGAACGGCAACACCCCAGAGACACCTTCAAAGAAGTCGCGCTTGAGTATGTCGAGAAGCTCCGCCGCGAAGGGCGGGCGAACGCGACGCTCATCAAGAAGGAATGGCTGCTCGAATTCGCGTATCCGTCGCTCGGCGCCAAGGCCGTCTCCGAAATTCGTCCTCTCGATGTACTGCAGGTGCTTCGGCAACCGGAGACACGTGGTTGCTATGAGAGCGCGCGCAGACTGCGCTCGACAATTGGGGCGGTATGCCGTTACGCGATAGCGACGGCGCGCGCAGAGAACGACCCAACAGCGGCTTTGCGCGACGCCCTCACGCGACCGACTGTCACGCCGCGCGCGGCGATCACGGAACCACGAAAATTCGCCGGGCTGCTTCGGGCTATCGACAGCTTCGACGGCC
>JAGWRJ010000811.1 GCA_028869725.1 Alphaproteobacteria bacterium
ACGACATGGAGAAGGGCCTGGTGTTGACGGGCAGCCGTGAATTCCAGCAGCGTGCGGCGGAAGTCGCGGGCCGCATGGGCCTGAAGATCCAGAACGAGGATCTTCGCAAGGCCTGGGAACAGGGCCGATTGACGGCTCTGCAAGCCGATGAAGCCGAGCATGCACTGGCCGCCACCGTGATGAGTGGATCGGCCGAGCCGCTGGGCAGCATCGCCCGGCCGTCGAGCCTGGAAGCGTCCCGGGCGCAGGGCGATCAGGCTGTTGCGACGGCCTATCCGGTCGAGAAACCGTTCCTGGCCGCTGAATCGGTCCTGTCGCACCTCCCGACACATGGCTGGGATGCCCTTGCCGCTGCCGGTCAGGGACATCCCTTGACGCCTGAGCAAAAGGCGTGGCTCGCAGATCCGGCACGGCCGGTTCTCGTCGATG
This sequence comes from Alphaproteobacteria bacterium, assembly GCA_028869725.1. Classification (GTDB taxonomy): domain Bacteria; phylum Pseudomonadota; class Alphaproteobacteria; order Micropepsales; family Micropepsaceae; genus Rhizomicrobium. Next base: position 430 of record JAGWRJ010000811.1, read on the forward strand.
AGCACGACCGGCTGACCGAGCTTGGCCAGTTGGCCTACGAGCGGCTGCAATCGCGGTCCGAGGAGGAGCGCGAGATGCTGCAGCAGCTTCGCACCCGGAACATCGATGAGGAACTGGAAAAGCGCGAGCGCGAGAAAGCCCTCGAGCAACAGGCCACAGAACACAGGGAGGAGGTCGCCATGGCACGTGATGCAGCCGAAGGCCAGCAGCGCGCCGATGACCGCCGTGCCGACTTCGCTGACCCTCAACAGGAGGTCCCGGAACAGCAGATCAAGGTGTCCGAGTCGGCTCTTTCAAGCAGCAGTCGTCCCCGTCTCCGCGATATGGGTCGCGGGATGTGAACCAGGAGAACCACGATGCAAACCCAATCTTTGATTCCCGATGCCATGGAGTCCGACGCCTTCGTCGAGATTCAGGCTGCCAGTCGCGACCACGCCGAGCGTGAGTTCGGCGCGGTTTTTGATCAACCTGAAGACGAGGTCCAACATGGCTGATGAACTGGAGCAACAAGCAGCGGCGGCCCAGGCCGGCCAGGAGCCCCAGGCTCTGGCGGAATTGGGCGGGGCAGGGGAACAAGCCCCGTCTTCGCCCGCCGAAAAGAAGCAGCGCGATCTGCGCCAGGAAATCACCGACCGCATGGTCCAGTCCCTGGAGCGTGGCGAAATCCCGTGGGAGCGTCCCTGGGAAAACCTGGAACATGGCCTGCCGCGGAATATGGCAACGGGCAACGCCTACAAGGGTGGTAACCGCTTGCTTTTGCAGCTGGTCCAGATGGACCAGGGGTATGCCGACCCGCGTTTTGGCACGGTCAAACAGATCAACGAGCTTGGGGGCCGGGTCCAGAAAGGCGAGAAGGGCCACCCGATCGAACTTTGGAAGGATCAGCCGTTCTGGGAGCGCCGCGACGTCGACATCAGCCTCAACGGCATGCGCGTCAAGGTGTTCGACGAAGGCAAGGGGGTGGTGCATGTGGGCATGCCCACCGACAAGGTATCCACCCTGGCCGTCAAGGCTGCCGATTTGACGGTGCGCCACAAGGGTCGGGAGCTGGCCTGGGGCGCAGCCCACAGGCAGCTCGATTCCGTCGTCGGGCGTGTCTACACGGTGTTCAACGCCGAGCAGTGCACGGGCCTGAAGATCGAGCCGCTGAAGACACCCGACAACAAGATCCCGGTTGTCGACCGTGCCGAACAGTTGATGACGGCCATGCGGGAAGACGGCGTTCGCTTTGCCACCCATCCGCAGCATGCCTTCTATTCGCCCAAGCGCGACGAGGTCTCCCTGCCGCCGCGCGAGTCCTTCAAGTCGGTCGAGGGGTACTACGGCACGGCGTTGCATGAGATCGGTCATGCAACAGGCGCCCAGCAACGCCTGAATCGCGAAGGCATCACGGGCGGCCATCGCTTCGGCTCCGAGGCGTATGCCAAGGAAGAGCTGCGCGCCGAGCTGTTCAGCACCTTCATGGCGGCCGAGACCGGCATTCCCCATGACGAGGAGCAGCACAAAGCCTATGTCCAGTCCTGGGCCAAAGTGCTCAAACAGGACAAGAACGAGATTTTCCGGGCGGCGTCTGAGGCCGGCAAAGCCGTGGACTACGTCTTGACCAAGGAGCAGGACCTGCTGCAGAAGATCGATCGCATCTATGGGAAGCTTGTCGGGCCGGATACGGCGAATTTGTCGAAAGCGCCTCATGAACTGACCTTTGCCGAGTTCGCTGGCATTGCCCATGCGGAAAAGCTCGGGCCGGGCCACGGTCGGCAGTGGGAAGTGTTTTACGGCAGGAAATCACTGGGCTTTGCTGATGGGACGACCATCGAGGGGGCGTACCGCCAGGCGCACCAGCGCGAGGTCAACAACGCGCTGTATGACAACCAGCCTGGAGCCTTCAGGCCGCAGGACGTCCCGGCCAAGACCATGCCGCCGCTGCACGTCTGGGCGGAATACCCGGACTTGCAGACGAAGTTTGCAGAGGTCATTGCGCAGAGCCAGCCTGCTGGGGCGAAGACGATCTCCAACGCGCAGGCAGAGGTCGATGCGCCGGCCGTCAGCGGAGACAGTGCGCCCAGTCGATCCCTGTTCTGGCGCAAAGTCAGCAATGTCGAGGATCTCTGCGATGGCTTGGTGACGCTGCCTGGCGCCGGGCAGCAATCAGCCGCCAGGGTTCGTGTCGTGGAGGACAAGAAACTGTCCCCTTCGGATTACGACAAATTCACCGCCGACTTCTTCGCCTCTCAGTCCTGGCTAGACGGCAAGGGCGGCATCGATGAGGACGGCACGCGCCACGTCATCCAGGTCACGGCGCAGGATCGGCAGACGCTGCATATCGATCCGCAGGGGCATGACTACGCCCGGTATGTCGGGATTCCTGAGGCGGACGTGCAGCGCGTGGTGGGCAGCCGCTCATTCGTCGTGGCGGAGGTGCAGTCC
>JAGWRJ010000072.1 GCA_028869725.1 Alphaproteobacteria bacterium
CCCAGCTCGAATTGCAAATCGCGTAGAGCTCCGAAGCGGACTTCCATCCGCTGTGAGTGAACCGCACGACGCTCATGCCGTTTTCACTCGAAATGTTCCAGTTCAGCGTGGTGCCCGCCCACTCCGGGTTATCCCCATGACAGCTCCAGACCACTTCTTTTCCAGGATTCAGTTTTTCGATTTTCATGCGGAAGACCGTCGCGCGCTTATCGAACCCGAACTCTGCCTTTCCCCCGACCTTTTCCTCGGCCTTGGCGTCGGCCGTCCACCAGTGGCTTAACCCAGCTTGCATGGTGAGCGCCGCGTAGACTTTCTCAGGGGTGCTCTTGATTGCGATTTGGTGCTTCAGCTCTGCCATTTTGAACTCCTCTCTCAGGTGAGGTATGGATTCACGAGTTGCGTCATTCCGCCGTCGACCATCAACTCCATGCCCAGGCAATAGCTCGAATCATCCGAGGCAAGGAACAGGGCGGCTTTGGCCATCTCTTCGGGCGTACCGCGACGCCTCAGTGGAATCGTTTTCGTAATGACGGCAGCCAATTGCTCCGGTGTCACGCCTGGCGGTCCGCCCTCGCGCGTAATGATCGGCGTGTCAGTCATGCCGGGACTCAATACGTTGACTCGGATTCTCCGCCTAGCAACTCGGCTGACATCGAGCGGGCGAGTTCGCGTACGGCAGCTTTGGCTGCCGAATACACGGACGTTCCCACGCGGCCCAGTTTATCAGCGTCCGCCGCACTCACCAGAATCACGGAAGCCCCGTCTCGCAGAAACGGCAGCGCCTTTTGTACAGTAAAGAAAGCGCCCTTGAAATGGATATCCGAGAGTTCGTCGAAGACGTCTTCAGGCATGCTTTCGACAGGGGCAAATTTCGCTATACCAGCGTTGGCGACTAACACATCAATTTTCCCAAAACGTGCATTGACCTGTTCGAAGAAGCGCTGAAGATCAGGGAGTCTCCTCACATCACCCTGAACTGCTAAGGTGTCGCTTCCCAGACTCGCCGTAGCTTGATTCAGGGTTTGCAAGTTGCGGCCGAAAATGGCAACTTTGGCGCCGCTTGTTTTGAATTCCTTCGCAGTGGCTAAACCGATTCCGCTGTTGCCTCCGGTGATGGTTGTCACTTTTCCTCTCAGCCGCATCTTGCTCCTCCAGTGTTCGGTTCAACCGGTCTAGCCGGTTACACAACAGAATTAGCGCTGCAACTATTTAGCATGTGCTTTCGTTAGTGTCAACTTAAATTAATAGATACCGCCCTTAAAGTCTCTGGTTGCGCCTTGAGGTTCCCGGCGTATCTCGAATGAAGCATCCTAGAGACTAACTGCGTGGCTCTCCGTCAGGATCACAGAGTCTGATGGCTTCCTTATTTGGCGTAACCTTCTCTCTCCGCTTTATTCTTGACAAAAGGGCCCGTAAACAATTACATTCAACCTCTTAGTTGAATAAAATGACTCCGCATTTTAGGCTTGATAAAACCTTGTCGGCTTTGGCGCACCCGGCAAGGAGAGCCATCCTCCAGCGCTTATCTCAGGGGGAGGTGCGTGTCACTACGCTGGCCAAACCGTTCGCGATGTCGCTGAACGCGGTCTCCAAGCACATTCATGTGCTTGAGCGTGCCCACCTGGTTCGACGCAGACGCGCAGGTCGCGAATATCTGCTATCCATGAATCCGGTACCGCTCGATGAGGCTGCCTTCTGGATTACCGCCCAACGTGCGATCTGGACTAATAGACTGGATACCCTCGAAGCTCTTTTGCGGGCAGAAGACCGGGCAGCTTCCAAATCCAAACGAACAAGGAGAAGACGATTACTGCCATGAGCGCAGGACCTAAGAAGCCAAACGATCACGAAGGGCACACACCAGACGAGCTCGGAACCGCAATTGAGCCCGGCACATTTCGTATCGAACGCCTATTACCCGGCCCGGTCGAACGCATCTGGGCTTACCTGACAGAGCGGGAAAAGAGGAGTAAATGGTTTGGCGCTGGCCCGATGGATCTGCGAGTGGGTGGGCGTCTGGAATTGCAATTCCGTTTTTCGGAGCTTACGACGGAGAAAACACCGCCAGGTAAAGATGACTCATGTGAGATTCCCGGGCGGATCACTCAATGCGATCCTCCTCGCTTGCTTATTTACACGTGGGGCGATGGGCCTGATGCCTCGGAAGTGACCTTCCAACTGACCCCTCAGGGCAGGGACGTGCTTCTCGTCATAATCCACCGCCGCCTCGGTGACCTAGCAAAGATGGTGAGCGTGGCCAGCGGATGGCACACGCACCTGGACATTCTTGCGGATCATCTCAACGGTCGAAAACCGCGCCCTTTCTGGATGACCAAAGTTCGCTTGCAAGAGCAATACAGTGAGCGACTGACAGCCTAGGCGCATAAGGTCAGCATAACTCGAAACGGTGGTATGACTGTGACAGCTATCGGTGAAACCGGCATTTATCTGGCAAAGGCTTGCGCGAGTATGTTGGCGGCGATGGCCCTATTCGTCGGGCCTAAAGCCAAAGCCGGCGCCTCCGCAGATGTAACGTAGCTTTTCGCACTTCGCCCAGTCGAGAACTGCAACCAGACGGGAA
>JAGWRJ010000812.1 GCA_028869725.1 Alphaproteobacteria bacterium
GATATGAGCCGGCGCGTCTATGACGTGCTCACGGAGCGGGTGCCCGCCGTGGAGCCATACTCGATCGATGAGATGTTTCTGGATCTTACGGGTATCTCTGACCTTGATCGCTTTTGCCGTGAGCTTCGGCGCGATGTGCGCCAGCTTGCCAAGATCCCGACTTGCATCGGCATCGGGCCGACCAAGACCCTCGCCAAGCTGGCCAACCGCATCGCCAAGAACACCCCTGCCCTTGGCGGGGTGTGTGATTTGCGGTGTCCGGCCGAAAGGGCGGGATATTTTGCGGTGTTGCCCGTCGCTGATGTCTGGGGGATCGGTGGCCGCGCCGCCGCGAAGCTGGGGGCGGCGGGGATCGAGACGATCGCGGATTTCGTCAGCCATGATCCCCAGGCGGTGCGCGACCTGCTGACCGTGACCGGTGCGCGGGTTCATGCCGAGTTGCGCGGGGTTTCCTGTCTCCCTTTGTCCCTCATGGCGCCGACACGCCAAGGCATAGCGGTCACGCGGACTTTCGGGAGCCTCATCGAGACCTGGCAGGCTCTCCGTGAGGCCGTGACGAGTTACACGGCTCGCGCGGCCGAGAAGCTGCGCGGTGAGGGGCTTGAGGCCGGTCAGATTGCCGTTTTCGCGCATACCAATCCGCATAACGGTGATCCTTGGCATTCTGCGCAGCGTGCCGCCGAGATTGAACCCTCCGCTGACACGGGCGCCCTGATCGACGAGGCCGTGCGCTTGTTGCGTGCGGTCTGGCGGCCTAGTTTCCGCTACTTCAAGGCTGGCGTAATGCTGAATGACCTGACTCCGGCCGGGCAGCAACCGGGCCTATTCAAAAGCCGCGACAAGATGAAATCCGCTGCTGCGATGGCGGCTATGGATGCTATCAATGCTAGGTTCGGGCGAGAAACACTGCAGATTGCCTTGACTGGCGCGGCGAGGCCATGGCTAGCGCGGCAACAGCAGCTTTCGCCCCGCTACACGACACGGGCCGATGAAATCCTTATCGGCCGCGCGTTCTAGGTCGAGGTTCGGGCGCTACTGAATCGATTTCAAAAGTGACTTGTTCTTGTCCACGTACGCCGTGCAGGCCGCTTTTGTCCGGAAGTAGGTGTACACTGTCTCCATGCCGTTCGACCCTGGTTTGGCAACTTTGACACCTATTGGAACCCCATTACGCCTCTCGAAAATATTGACGTTATCCGCGAGATTATTGACCATCATGTCATAGCGAACCAGGGCGGCGGGGTCTCGCGGTTCTGCCGGAATGCAGGACTCATCATTGGTCAGCTCAAACCATCTTGGTAGCGGGTTGCGGGTTGCGATGCGCGACCTGGCCGGCAGGAACCTTGCTCCCATGACAGATCCAGTACCGCCTTCCGTGATGACTCTAGACGAGATCACATTGTATGTGATGGGTACTATTTCAAACGGCCCGTCTGTTTGATCTTCCGTCTGGCCTGCTTTTAGGGTGTTCTGTCTATATTCTAGGAAATCGAAATAAAATGTGCCGGCATGTTCCTTGTAGTAGACTTCGTTGAAGATCGCTCCGTGGATACCAAAGAGTCGGGAGTAGGTGATATGCTTCTTTCCGATTTCCATGATCTGCAGTTTCGGTCCATCGGCTTCGTCAGGAAGATCCTCGATAATGAGGATCGTTTTGCCCTGTCTATGAAAGGCAATCGGAACCACGCCGTCGGGAGCGTACAGAAGCGTGTTCCAGGGGAGGTGTTGTCTTACTCTATTCAGAAATATGCGACCAAAATCACTGAGCTTCACGCCAATTCGAAGGGAAAGCTGCCCATCTGTGAACATGGTCTTGAGTGGCAGGTGTGGGGTAATGAGCGGTAAATATCCCGGCGGTGGTACCGGCGTCTTGGCCGACACTCGGACACATCTTCCGTTCTCGTACCGATAGGTGGTCACCTCTAGCCGTCCTGAAGTCACGGAAGAGGTCGCTTCGGCTATCAGTGCGCCATCTTTTATCTTCACGGAGACACCTGCGGAACAGGAATGCCCGTACATCGGCGACAAGATTGGTCTCCGCCCTTTGTGCAACGAGATAAATTCGATCCCCCCCCCCAAACATTCATTACCTGTACTTCCAACATCAACCGGAATGACAAGCGCGTGGCCGACCCAATACGCACTTGCCGTTCGGGTATTCCCCGTTCCAAGCTTATTGTGAAAAAAGAAGCTTTCGTTCTTGCCAATCGTCATGGTGGATGATGATCCCGGCGCCCTGAACATCAGGGACCAATTATTCTGGCCAACGACGATATGCAGCGTCCCGAGTGGTGTTACGGCCCTTCCGTGATTTTCGCTGATTCGTACAGGTCGAACGGCTGGCCCCGTCGTGCCGGCCAGACTCCTTCCCGGCAGGATAGACAGCGAAAGCAGGCCGAAGAGTAACAGTCGCAATATCAACATTTCCATTGTTATAAGGGCCCGATTCAGCGATGTTGGCAAGATATATGAGTTGGAGCTGTCGACCTTGCCGATCGTTTGCAGGGTTGATCGGCGTGGAGTCAAACGTCGATCTGCATCATAAGCTATTAAAATACCGAGGGTTTATGGGGTCCATACAGGGCGCCGAACCACAGCAGTTCGCGTAGTGATGATGATACAATCAGTTTTCCGATCGTTCATTGGTTTTGCTTGCCACTTCGAGTAATAGCCTGAAAATTTTGAGCGATCACTTCTTTCATGGATTGCTCTTTGCCGGCTCTATCTGTCCATTTCCGAGTTTGCGTTTTCTTTCAACATAGACATTTGCGCCTTTTCGCCAGCTTCGACCACGACCAATCGGCTGCCGCGATGAAAGCTATGGATGCAATCAACGCCCGGTTCGGGCGCGGAACCCTGCGGATCGCTTCGACGGCCACAACGCCAGCATGGGGCACACGCCGGCAAAACCTCTCACCCCGATACACGACGCAAGCCGGGGAAATCCTGGTCGCGAATTCGTTTTAACTAGGGCTTCGTTTATGCCCGGCTTGGGAGGGATCCAGACCGTCCGCTTCCCAGCACGTCGCTCGGAAACCGAACATTACGCTTAATCGGCCCTAGCTGAAGGTGGCCTGTCGGCTCTTCCTTTCCCTCATCGGGTGCCCAAGGCGGCGGGGTCGATGGCTTGGGTCAGCGAGTGCGTCAGTGTGATGCCATGCGTGCGGGTTGCGCGAACGTTGAACCGGCGCCAAGTCATGTAATGCAGTGCTGAGACGGTGATGTTGGCGGCGGCTGCGAACGCCGTCGAGACGTCGCGCATCAGCGGCCATTCGAAATCCGATTTCGGCGCGCGGTCGAGATGAGCAACTCCCTGGTCGCGTAAGTCGTCGAGCCGTTGGATGCAGGCGCGCAATGGGTCCCGGTTGATGCGACGCTGCATGCGTATCAGGCGCCCCCGCTGGTGCTCGGTATCGAGCGGAGGATGGCAGCGGCGGTGCGCTGCGACAAAGAAGGATGTGTATCCGGGACGGCATACGGTGTTGAGGAGTTGCCGCAAGTTGACGGCCTTTGGGTCGCTCTTGAACAGCATGGCGAGGCTGAGGACAAGCGAGTCGCTGATGCAGGTTCGAAGCACCCCGATCGCCGGCGCAACATCGGTACCATTGACCTTCCGCAGAAACGCTTCATCGCGGCCGAACGCACGGAACATTTCGTGTTCATAGGCCGCCGACGTAACGACAACGCAGGCAGCGTGCAGGCTGGGCAGCAGCGCCACCAGCTCTGCTGGCATCCCTTCGGGATAAGCGTCTGGCCCAAAAGGCGGCCATTGTGGCATGGAAATCAGGGTCACGACGGTACACCTTTCAAGGGCCAGTCCGCTTTGGGGGGGGGCAGCAGACCGACCGGTTCGAGGTAAATCACGTGTCAAAGCTGACGTAAAAAAAAGCGATCGCCGTCGGCGCGCATAAAGCCCGGCCCGCGTTTGTGGGCGCGCCATGATAGTCCCGGACCGTACTGCAGGCACCTGGCGACAAACGCCCGTAAGGCCTTTGGGCTTGGGAGCTTACAAAAGCTGTAGGGCGCCTACTGTCATTGATTTACCCCGCCCTGCGGCGGAGCTGAAGGCTGACGCCGGTGCGGTCCAGACGCATGCGAAGCATTTCCTCGCTAACCCCGTACTCACTCGCATGTCTGGCGTGGTCGATCCCCTCGTAACCGATTCGCAGCAGGGCAACGCGAGGCAACAGCAATGTGCCGGCAAGCCAGTCGGCCTCATCCTCCTGCTGACGGTCGTAAGAACTGATGAATATCCCCCCCTCCGACCGCAGGGCCTGGGCGGGTTTGTGATTGAGGATGACGTGCGAGCATTCGTGCGCGAGGGAACTGGACTGCCGCCCGGGGGAGTGCGTCGTATTCATAACCACCACGTTCATTCCGCGATGAGTCACCATCAAGGCCGACCAGCCGTCGGGATCGCGCCTGGTTAGCTGTGTCAGGGCCACCCGTGACAGTCCCGGAACCTTCTCGACATCGAGAACACGAACGGTGAGGTGTGCCGCCAGCTTTGCCGCCGGCAACGGCCCGGTCGGCTCCAGACCGAGGATTGCCCGATACTGAAGTGCGGTCGATTCGCACCAGCTCTTAAAGCCGCGGCGGAAGGTGGTCACGCAGGTTCTACGCTCCCCGCCTCGTCATCAAGCATTTCCTGAACTGCCAGAATCAGGCTTCCGAGCGCGTCGGCCGTCTCCTTTTTGGTCGTGCTTTTCTTCCTGAAGTGGACCGAGGCCACCGGACCCACAGCCGGTGTCGCCAGAAAGCGGCTAGGATCCTCGCCGAGCCATTGGCAAAGCTTTTCAAAGGTTTCCAGGTCGGGGACGTTTCCATTTTCTATGCGGGAGAGGGTCGCCGGGCTTACGCCTGCGTCCCGCGCCGCAGCGCGTACGCCGACGGCGCCGCGCTTCACAGCTATTCGCCCGGCGAGCGCAGCAATATCCATGATCGACCTCTGGGTTGCGTCTTATACATGACTAACTGTTTGACAGGAGAGACAGCGTCCATCTAACCTGTCTTAGACATGAAACGCATGGCCTCCGGGCCGTCAAGATTCGAGAGGCCTGTGATGAACGAAATCAGCAAATTAACCGTTGTGACCGACGACGCGGTCGCCCCGGATGGCGAAATTCTCGAGATCGTCGAGATCCTCGTTGAATTCCACGAGGGCCGGCACCCGCGCCATGGAAAGGTCTACCGGGTGCTCATCGATCAGCATGTCATCGACTTTGACCACGACAAGGTCCGGGTCCGCGAGATGCTGCTGCGCGCGGGAAGGGACCCCGCGGCAGGGTGGGTACTGTACGAGATCCTGCACGGCCGGGAGATCAGGCTCGATCCTGAACATATCGTACATCTGCGCCGGCACGGGCTGGAGCGCTTTGTGACCCGGCAGGACCTGGTGACGATCGACGTCAACCAGATCCCGAAGCAGGTTCGGCCCGGCTGCTGGGTGGTGGCTGCCCTGAAGGCGGCCGTGGATGTGCCGCCGGCGAAGGTGCTGGCGGAGATCAAGCCCGACGGAACGTTCGACAACCTCAACAATGACGCCCGCATCGAAATCCGGGGCGGGGAGAAGTTCATCAGCCACGCCCGGCGGGGAGGCTCATCGTGAGTGCGGCTGATCCGGACATCGCGGGACTCGCGGCGCTGGCGCCGGCGGCCACTCGTCATACCGAGGCAGGAATTACGTATTTTCACCTGCCCGGCATCTGCTTCCCGTCCTGCGGCCAGATGCTCAAGCGCGAAGCTCTGCTCTGTGTCACGCCCCATGGGGGATATCCGACCCGCCTGATGCTATCGGCGCGTGCTCCGAAAGGCGGAAACTGGTTCGTGCATCACGCCCTGGCCAGGAATTGGGAATGGCTGTCGGTCAGCGGAATCATGGCGGACCGTCCGGCCGTGGAGGTTCTGGCGGAGCATCTGGAGATGTATCGATGACGGCGGAGATCAGGCTTTCCCGGCAACTGGTGGATCAGCTACAGGCCGATCTGCGTCGCAGGCATCCTTTTGCTCACGAACGGGTCGGGTTCCTGTCGTGCAGAACGGCGGCCTTGCCGGCCGGGGGTGTAATGATCATTCCGGTGGCTTACCATCCCCTGGAAGACAGTGAGTATGTCGAAAGCGATGAAGCAGGCGCGATGATGACCGAGACTGCTATCGGCAGGGCCATGCAGCGCGCCTACCGTGACCGCATGTCGATCGTTCATGTGCATGAGCACGGCCATAATGGCAGGCCGGGTTTTAGCGGCATCGATATCAGGGAGGCGCACGAGTTCGTTCCGGATTTCTTTAACGCCTGCCCGCGCCAGCCTCACGGCCTGATGGTGCTGAGCCGCGACTATGCCGCCGGCCTGGTCTGGCGGCACGGCGACGCGGCCGGGCAGCCCGCGTCGGTTACCATTGTCGGTGCCCCCATGCGTTTCAACAGGATTGCGTCATGACCGAACGCCACTCGCGGCAATCCTTTCTCGGTGCCGATTCCGAGCGCATCCTGCGGGATGCCATCGTCGGGATTGCCGGCCTCGGCGGGGGTGGGTCCCACATCGTCCAGCAATTGTCCCATATCGGCATCGGAACCCTGGTGCCGGTCGACCCCGATCATGTCGAGGACAGCAACCTCAACCGCCTGGTCGGTGCGACCGATGCCGATGTCGCGGCAGGCACACCCAAAGCCGTTGTAGCGGAACGGGTCACAAAGGCCATCAACCCGAAAGCGCAGATAATTCCTGTGATCGGCCGCTGGCAGGAAGCCCATCTCGAGCTTCGCCGTTGCACGTGCGTCTTTGGCTGCGTCGATAGCTGGACCGAGCGTGAGCAGCTGGAGCGCTTCGCCCGGCGTTTCCTGATACCTTACATCGATATCGGAATGGATGTGCACGCCATAGAGGAGAGTGAGTTCAGCATCAGCGGCCAGATCTTCCTGTCGATGCCGGGCCAGCCATGCCTGCGTTGCGCCGGGATTCTGACGGACGACCTGCTTGCCGAAGAAGCTCAACGATACGGCGCTGCCGGCGGCAAACCTCAGGTCATCTGGCCCAATGGTCTTCTCGCCTCGGCCGCCATTGGGTTGTTCATGCAACTGGTCACACCCTGGCACCCGCACCACAGGAACTTCGCCTACCTTGAGTATGATGGCGACAATCAGAGTCTCCAGCAAAGTCCGCTTACCGAGTTGATCCGGCGGAAGCCATGCGAGCATTTTGCGGCGGATGAACTGGGCGAACCGCTGTTCGAGGATATCGCACCGGCCGGTTGACGATCAGTGAACCGTCCTCCTGCACATCTGCCCCGACGACCCTGACTGATCAGAAAAGAGGGGCTAGGGTCGCTGCTCTCAAAGGTCCGCTATCGGAAAGCTGGCGCAAGCGTCTGAGCGTCCGACAGGGGTCGGTAGCTGCCTGAGCACCTGGCAGGCGCAGCGTCAGTCTTTCCTTGCTTCCCAGCCGGAAGCCGCCAGTCCGTTTCCGGCCAATCCCAGCCATAAGCCGGATGACCGGTTTTCAATCCGCGTGCCCCGAAGTGGACTGTCGCAAACCCACCCGTTGCGCGCGTCCGAACCCGGGACGAAGCGTCAGATTTCCACCGTCAGATCAGCTACTCATGTGC